>CAZISL010000045.1:0-8165 GCA_964541975.1 uncultured Chromatiaceae bacterium
CGGGAAGAATGCGTCTGACGCCATGGCCGCGCCCTCGATCACCAGACCCGCGTCCTCGGCCTTCCACGCGGCGATCTTCGCGCTGACGACCCGGCTCATCTGGCCGGCGCCGACACCGAGCGTCATGCCGTCCTGGCAGTAAACGATGGCGTTCGATTTGACGAAGCGCGCGACTTCCCAGGCCAGGATCGCATCGGCGAGTTCCTGGTCCGTGGGCTGGCGTTCGCTGACAACCTTGAGAGCATCGCGTTCCAGCGCCGCGATGTCCTTGTCCTGGATGAGAATGCCGCCTTCGATCTGCTGCACGCGCGGCCCCGCAGCAGTCGGGGTCAGCCGACCCGTCTGCAGAACGCGGATGTTCGGTTTTCTGGAAAACGCTGCGAGTGCGTCCTGCGAATAAGCGGGCGCGACGATGACCTCGAGGAACTGACGTTCGACGATGGTCGTCGCGAGATCGCCGTCGCATCCGACGTTCAGCGCGATAATGCCGCCAAAGGCCGACGTCGGATCCGTCTTGTAAGCCTTCTCATATGCGTCGAGTGCTGTTTCGGCTACGCCAACGCCACACGGATTCGCATGCTTCACGATGACGCAGGCGGTACCTGACATCGCCTTGACGCATTCGAGCGCGGCGTCCGCATCGGCGAGGTTGTTATAGGAAAGTGGTTTGCCCTGGTGCTGCCGCGCAGTCACCAGGCTATCGTCGGCCGCGGCCGGCAGGCTATAAAGTGCCGCACGCTGGTGCGGATTCTCTCCATAACGAAGATCGCTGTGCTTGCGCAGGGGCATTGGGAAAGTCTGCGGCAACGCTTCGGCTTCTTCCTCCGCCGACAGGTACGTCCAGATCGCGGCGTCGTAACCGGCCGTGTGACCGAACGCCTTCGTCGCGAGTCGGCGGCGGGTTGCTTCTCCGACCGTCGTGCCGTTTTCCTGCAGCTCGGTGACGACGTCCTTGTAGTCGTTCGGGTCGACGACAACGGTAACGAACGCATGATTCTTTGCCGCCGCCCGCAACATCGCCGGGCCACCGATGTCGATGTTCTCGATCGCGTCGGCTCGCGTGCAGCCATCACGTGCGATCGTCTCTTCGAACGGATAGAGGTTAACGACGAGAAGGTCGATCGGCCCGATGTCGTGCTCCGTCATTGCCGGACCATCCTGGTCGCGGCGCGCGAGGATGCCGCCGTGGATCTTCGGATGCAGCGTCTTGACCCGGCCACCCATGATCTCCGGGAAGCCGGTCACATCGGCGACGTCGGTGACCGGGACGCCCGCATCGCGCAGCGCGGCGGCGGTGCCGCCCGTCGAGAGTATCTCAATATCTAGTTGAATCAGTGACTTGGCTAGATCGATAACGCCCGTCTTGTCGGAAACACTGATCAGGGCTCTGGAATAAGCAGACATGCGGAAGACCCGGAAGGAGTGGAAGAGGCTGGTCGCGCGCGGCAGGCGCCGGCTTAATCCAGCAGGCAGTAGTTCTTGAGTTTCTTGCGCAGAGTCGCCCGGTTGATGCCGAGGATTTCGGCCGCCCGGCTCTGGTTGCCCTGCGTATGCTCCATGACGCTCTCGAACAGCGGCGCTTCGACTTCGCCGAGCACGAGCCCATACAAATCGCCCGGGCTATGTCCGTTCAGATCCTTGAAGTATCGACGCAACGCTTCCGCAGTCATGTCGCGCAGTGGCCGATTGCGGACATTCGTCAACGGGTCTTTCTTCTTCCCCTTTTTCTTCTGGGAAGACTTTCGCTTGTTCGATTTCGCCACTGGAAACGGTCCCCACAACCGAGTTCTCGATTGCGGCGCCGTTGTTAATTGTTAATGGCTGCAATCGAAATAATTTCTTGTTAGTTGCATCTGTTCGTTGGAACTCTCGGCGCGAACAAATCGAAAACGAAGGTCATCCGAATTCGTCAGGCTCTTGCAGTACCAGGTCAGATGCTTTTTTGCTACTCGTACGCCGATTCGTTCGCCATAGAATCGATACATTGCGTCAAGGTGCGAAAGAATAATATCACGTCGCGTCTCCATAGAGGGGATCGGTACGTGAACTTTTTTCAAGATAAAGTTTGTCACCTGATCGAACAGCCATGGTTGTCCCTGTGCACCTCGCCCGATCATTACGCCGTCGGCTTTCGTTACATTCAAAACATGAAATGCTTTTTCTGGCGTGTCTATATCACCATTTGCGAATACAGGTATGTTTACCGCGGACTTTATCTTACGAATGGTTTCGTACTCTGCTTCTCCTTTGTAGCCGCAAGCTCTTGTTCTTCCGTGAACTGCCAGCGCCGTTACTCCGGATTGTTCAGCGAGTTTGGCGATCTCAACGCCGTTGCGATTTTCGCTGTTCCAACCCGTGCGGATTTTCAGAGTCACCGGTACGTGCGATGCCTCGACCACGGCGTCCAGGATTTTCCTGACGAGGTCTTCGTCCTTCAGCAACGCTGATCCCGCGAGCTTTCGGCAGACCTTCTTGGCCGGGCAGCCCATGTTGATGTCGACGATCTGCGCACCGAGTTGCACCGCTTCCCGCGCGGCGTTCGCCATCATGGCGGGTTCGCTCCCGGCTATCTGCACCGCGCGCAGGCCTTTGGTTTCGGAGAAGTCCAGGCGGCTACCGGCACGGGCGGTGGCGCGCACGCCATGACTGGCGAGGGTCATTTCGGTCGCGGCCAGCGCCGCGCCGTGATCGACGCAGAGTCGCCGGAACGGCGCATCGGAAATGCCGGCCATCGGCGCCAGGACGACCCGTCCGGGCAGCTGGTACGGGCCGATGCGGACGTGGTCGTCGACGTTGCTTGCGATCTGCTCGGGGCTCATGGCCGGAACGGTTCTGTCTTAATCTGACATTGCAGCCCGGCGGTGCGGCGCGGCAGACAGATGTCGATGATATAACCGTGTGCGTCGGTTCCCGGGTCGGCGACGCTGATCTCAACGGGAATGGTGGTGCCGGGTGAGAGCCGTTCGGGCCAAGCAGCGAAATCACCGAGGTATTCATTCGGTTTGAAGACCCGGCTTGCGACCGCGTTACCCCAGCGGTCCTGCAATGCTATGCGGACCAAGGGCAGGCTGACGGCTTCGTCGCCCGCAATCGTGACATTGGCGATGATGTCGAGTGCCGACTTGTCCGTGCGGCCGGCGACAGCTTCGGACCCGGTGATGCGATACGACTCCAGGCTCCAGTTCGGGTATAACTCGCTGCCTAACGTTGAATAGATGCCTTGAATTCGAGGGCCCCAGCTCGGATGCCGTGCGATCGAGTCGCGGTTGTAATGCACGAGCTGCGTCCCGAGGGCGACAACCAGCAATGCGGCGATCGCGATCGTGCGTTTCGGCAACTTCAGGATGCTCGCAGCGGCGTCGCCGGATTGCTCAGGCGGTTCCGATTCCCAGGGCGGCACGAACTCAGGTTCGTAGTCGATCAGTGTGTCGACGCGTTGGTCGTCGCTCCCGGTTGTCGAGTTTTCCGGTTCAATGCTATCGGCGAACGAAACCGAGTCTCTGAACACGGGTAGCGGCTCGTTGGAACTCAGAATGATTTCCGTCGCGTTCGCCTCGTCGTAGTCGAGCGCCGGCGGTTCAACGGTCCCATCGTGCTGTTCGGCCTCCGGCGCCGGTTCTCCAGGGAGTTCGTCCTTGTTACCCGGCGCGAGCTCGGTCAGCAGGTTCGCCCACTCGTCCGGGTCGGCGGTCTCGGACTCGAGCGCCGACAACGGCGAGAAGTCCAGTGACTCATCCGAAGATTGCTCCTCCTGCTCGGATTCGGTAGCGGATGCCGCGGGGACGTATGGGGGCTGTCGGGAATCGGTGGGGGCGAAGATTTCCGACCATGACTGCTCCGGGGCGTCGAACTCGAGTTCGTCGTGTTCGGCTGCGGATTCAGCTTCTTCCTCGTCAGCTCGATCGGCAAAGTCGCCCTCGTGCAGGATCTCTTCGATACCGGTGTGGTCGTCATACGCGGGTTCGAGAACGCCGTCCGCTTCGTTGAAACCGATCAGGATCTCTTCGATGCCGGTGTTGTCGTCGTAGCGTGGTTCTCCGGCCCGGGGGATGCCCGTCTCCTCGTCCGGCTCATGGTCGTCCGCCTCGTCTGATGACTCCGCGTCGGCTGTCTGATCGACGAACGTATCGATCAGGTCGTCGTTGACGTCGGTTTCGACGCCGATTTCGACGTCCACCTCGTCTTCCGGATCCGCCCAGGCATCGCCCGAATCTCCCGATTGCTCATCTTCATTGCCCGCCTCCGATAACGCGACTTCGGCTGATTCGCTGTCGACGGGCTCCCCGTCTGCAAGTGTGGTCGACTCTGCCTGGTCTTCTGCGACGGGCTCCGGTGCTTCGGGTTCGACCCGTCCTTCGTCATCCGGCGCCGCTTCGACCGGATCGAGCACGACGACCTCGGTCAGTTCGGGGAGATCTTCGGTGAGCGCGCTCAGGGCGTTGAATGTTTCGTGGCACGAGCCGCAGCTGACTTCCCCGAGCGCGACGCGTAATTGCGCGGCCGAGACTCTAAAGATCGTGGAGCAGTTTGGACAGCGCGTATACATTTTGAATCAGATAGTGGATCTCAGAGCACGGTGCCCGTCAGCAATACCCATCCGTCGTCTATGACGGGAGCGTTGATGTCGCACCAGGCGCGATAGACAGCGGCGACCGTTTCCGCCTGTTCCGTCAGGATACCGCTCAGCGCGATGTTCGTGCCACTGTGACAGAGCTTGCGCAACGTTGGTGCGAGTTCGATCACGGTGCCGCTGAGTATATTGGCCAGCAGACAATCGAAGGTCTTTGCATCGTCCAGTTCGTCCGGCGCCATGACATCGAGGCGTTCGCTGCCGATGTTGCGGCGGGCATTCTCGCACGTTGCGGTCAGCGCCTGTCTGTCGATGTCGACGCCGATAACGCTGCTTGCCCCGAGCGCCAGGCTCGCGATCGCGAGAATGCCGGAACCGCAGCCGAAATCGAGAACGGTTCGCTCGCGGGGCGGATTATCGGCGAGCCACTTCAGGCACAGCGATGTCGTCGGGTGGGTTCCCGTTCCGAAGGCCAGTCCCGGCTCCATCGTGATGACGATCGCGTCGGGGTCCGGGCACGTCTTTCCGGGCGGGCATACCCACAGGTGCTGCCCGAACTGCAGCGGCGTCAGCTCGTCGCGCAGTCGCGCAATCCAGTCCTCATTCTCGACGATGTCGAATGTAAGGTCGGGCAAGGCGCCGGGTTCCATCGCGCTCGCGACGGCCAGCCGCACCGTCGTCTCATCGACTTCGCGATCGAACAATGCGGTCAGTCGAATCCGCTGCCATAGCGGGGTTGCTCCCGGCGCAGGTTCCAGTATCGGCTCGTCGGCGGCATCCGCCAGCTCGATCGATGCGGCGCCGAATTTCGTCAGCGCGAGTTCCAGCGCCTCGGCCATGGTTTCGTCGACTTCGATCTGAACCTTCAGCCAGGACATATTCGATGTGGTGCCTGACGCCAATTGGCGTTGCCAGTTACAGGCCCAGGCGCTTCTCAAGGTAATGAATATTCGTGCCGCCGGCACGGAACGCGCCGTGTTGACAGATCTCGAGATGCAGCGGGATGTTTGTCTTGATGCCGTCGACGACCATCTCGGACAGCGCGATCGTCATGCGCGAAATCGCCGAGTCGCGGGTATCGCCGTAGGCGATGACCTTGCCGATCATCGAATCATAGTAAGGCGGAACCATGTAGCCGCTATAAAGGTGGCTGTCTACGCGGATGCCCGGTCCGCCGGGCGGGTGCCATAACTCAACACGCCCCGGTGACGGTAGGAAGGTTTTCGCGTCTTCAGCGTTGATGCGGCACTCGATCGCGTGACCGCGCAGCGTGATGTCTTCCTGTCTATATGCCAACCGGCGTCCTGCGGCGATCAGTAGCTGCTGCTTCACGATGTCGATGCCGGTGATCAGTTCGGTGACCGGGTGCTCAACCTGCAGGCGCGTGTTCATCTCGATGAAATAGAACTCGCCGTCCTGGAACAGGAACTCGAACGTGCCCGCATTCTGGTAGCCGATGTCCTTGCACGCCTGCACGCAACGCGCACCGAGGTCTGCGCGCTGCTTTGGCGTGATGCCCGGCGCGGGGGCCTCTTCGATGACTTTCTGGTGGCGACGCTGCATCGAGCAGTCGCGCTCGAACAGGTGCACGCAATTGCCGTGGTTGTCGGCCAGTACCTGGAACTCGACGTGTCGCGGGTTATCGAGAAACTTCTCCATGTAGACGGTGTCGTTGCCGAACGCCGCCAGCGCCTCCGCGCGCGTGACGTTGATCGCGCCGATCAGCGAAGCCTCGGTGTGGACAACGCGCATTCCGCGACCGCCGCCGCCGGCGGCGGCCTTGATGATGATCGGGTAACCGATGCCCCGCGCCAGCCGCAGGTTTTCCTCGGGTTCGTCGCCGAGCGGTCCGTCGGAGCCGGGTACGCACGGAACGCCGGCCGCCTTCATGGATTTGATGGCCTCGACCTTGTCGCCCATCGTACGGATAACGTGGGCTGGCGGTCCTATGAAGATGAATCCGCTGTCCTGCACGCGCTCCGCGAAGTCCGCATTCTCCGACAGGAAGCCATAGCCGGGGTGAATCGCACCCGCATCCGTGACCTCGGCGGCGCTGATGATGGCCGGCATGTTCAGGTAGCTGTCCGCCGAAGCCGGCGGCCCGATGCAGACGGTCTCGTCTGCGAGCAAGACGTGTTTCTGACTCGCATCGGCGGTTGAATGCACGGCGACAGTCTTGATGCCGAGCTCCCGGCAGGCGCGCTGAATACGCAGCGCTATTTCGCCGCGATTCGCGATTACGATTTTGTCGATCATTGAATGTAGTTCAGCCGTGTCAATTGATGACGAACAAGATCTGGCCGAATTCGACCGGATCGCCGTTCTGTACCTGGATTGCGGCGATGTGCCCGCCGACTTCCGCTTCGATCTGATTCATCATCTTCATCGCTTCGATGATGCACAGCGTGTCGCCGGGAGAGACCTCATCCCCGACTTTGACGAACGGCTCCGCGTCCGGCGACGGCGATGCGTAGAAGGTGCCCACCATCGGCGCTTCGACGCGCGTACCTTCGGGGGTATCTGCGGGTTCCGCTGCAACCGGGATGGCGGCCGGCGCTGCCACTCCGGCGATCGGGGCAGCTGCCGGTGGCGCTGCCCCGATCGCCGGAGTCGCGTAAACCGGTGCGCCGGTCGGCACACGCGCAATGCGCACGGATTCTTCGCCTTCTTTGATCTCGAGTTCAGCGATGCCCGAAGACTCCAGTAGTTCGATCAGTTTCTTGACCTTGCGAATATCCATGACGGCTTCCTCGATTGCTGTCAGTTGTTGCCGGAGAGGGTTTGTTCGTGCGCCGCCAGCAACGCGAGCTCATAGCCCTGCGGGCCCAGGCCGATGATGGTGCCGACGGCGACGTCCGAGAAGTAAGAATGGCGGCGGAATTCCTCGCGGGCGTGCACGTTGCTGATGTGGATCTCTATGAAGGGAATCGCCACGGCGAGCAGAGCATCGCGCAACGCCACGCTCGTATGCGTGAACGCGCCCGGATTGAAGATGATGAAATCGGTTTTTCCCGCGGCCTGCTGGATATGGTCGACGAGTTCGGCTTCCGCGTTGCTTTGCAGCGCGGTCAGCGTGTGGCCCAGCTGCTGAGCGGTCGCCGCCAGCTTCTGCTCGATGTCGGCCAGCGTCGTGCTGCCGTAGACCCCGGGCTCGCGCGTGCCGAGCAGGTTCAGGTTCGGGCCATTAAGTAACAGGATGTTCGCCATCAGCGGAGTTGCGTTTTGCGTAGATGCGCGCAAGTTTATACATTTTCGCTACAAAATAAAGCAATTTGACAACAAAAAGGGCATCCGAGGCCGATGGCGGCGAACGCGGTCAGGCGCTCCGAAACCCGGTTTGTCAGTCGGCGAGGAGGGCCCGTGCTGCGTCGATCGGGAGGCGTCCGGCCGAGGCGTCCACCACCACCGTCAGGATCCGGTCCAGTTGCGCCGGCTTCAGTTCGCCGGAGAAGACGCCGAGAACCCGCCCGCCGGAGGCCGCGAAGACCGTGTATGGCAAGCCGGCGAAGTCGGGCCCGAAGGCTTCCGCCGCCTGCATCGCGTCGGACTGACCGATCAGGATCGGATAGGTCACGCCGGTCTTCTCGACATAGGG
>CAZISL010000046.1:0-5792 GCA_964541975.1 uncultured Chromatiaceae bacterium
CCGCATCGCGAATTCGCAACCGTCGCAGACCCTGCGCGTCGAAGACCATCCAGAAATTCTGACCGGATGATGCAAGCACGGCGGATTCGGTGACTTTCGTCGGCGCGGCCTCATTCACGAACCGTTGAGCGTCATCGTCGACCCAGATCGAAGCCGGATTACTCACGTGCAGTGATCGGTCCGGCATGCGCGGGTTGGGCAGTCCGTTGACGAAAGTGACCTGAGTGTTGAGCCGGGTGACGGCCGCGCCGAGATCCGCGCCGAGTTGCAGGCCGTCGCCCAGCGCATTTGGGCCGACGCCAAGGAGGATGCGTTCCGGCCATTCGATTCCGTCGTGCCAGTTGGCGCGGACCATTTCGAGGTTGCTCTGAAATCCGCCCGTCGCGAGGATGACGGCAGCGGCGCCGAACTCTCGCTCCAGTCCGCTGCGCGTATCAATCGAGCGTACGACCAGCGCGCCGTCGCCCGTCCTGAAAATCTTCGCTGCGCGTGCATTCATGAGCCAGCGAATATTGTCGCGCGCGAACGCCTCGCGCAGCATCGGTACGATCACATTGACTGCGGGTCCGCCGGCGAAATGAAATCGCGGTACGGATCCTTCGGGCGTATCGAGCAGGATGTTGAATCGGACACCGTATGCCGTAAGCCAGTCATAGATGTCCGCGCGCGATCGTTCGGCGAATTGCCTGACCCAGGCCGCGTCGGCGTCTTCGCCCCACGCCAGCAAGTCTTCCGCGGCGAGATCCGGGGAGTCCTCGATACCTTTTTTTCTCTGGAGCGGCGTATCGATCATCGCGAAACCGCCGGCACGGACGGCATGGCCGCCGGCCACGGAGGACTTCTCGATGATCAGAACATTGGCGCCAGCCGCGCTGGCTTCGAGCGCAGCGGTAATGCCCGCGATGCCTGCGCCGACGACAATCACGTCAGCCCCGACTCGCTGCGTTTCCGAGCTACACGCCGTCATCGCGCACGCGGTCGCGAGCAGCAGCGCGGCTCGGAACATGCCTAGGGTGCAGCCGGCGGCGTAACCGGATCGGTTTCGGTCAGATCCTCGGGTGGGTATGCCGGTAGTGCTTCGCGGACTTCTTCGGTCGTTTCTTCGGCTTTGGCTTCGGGCTCGACCGTGTAACCCCGCTCGTTGGCCGGCACCTTGTCGGGAAGTTCTGCGGATTCCGCAGGATCTGCAGGTCCGGGTGACGTCTCGTCTTCCAGCACATCCATCGGCACGTCGGCTTCCCGATTGACTTGCGGCTTCGGCCAGCTTTCCCGTGCGATGGCGCGCTTCTGCTTTTTCAGTTCGTCCATGCCCCTGATCAGGCTGTTGACGAGGAAAGCATTGTCCCAACCGGGCTTGAGCGGTTGCGCCCCCAGGGCCGGGCCGAGCCGCACGACGACAAGGTCGCGAGACGGCACGACGTAGACCCGCTGTGCGCCGCGCCCGGAGAAATAGTAGACGTCCCTGGCCAGGAACGGCTCACTGCGGGCGTACGCGCCTGCGGCGGCTTGGTTATCGCTGCGCGGGTTGACCTCTTCTGCGTAGGCGAGCCATGTCTGCAGGCCATACCATTTGGAGACCGGGGAGGGCGTGACCATTTTGTCGACCCAGCCGGCCGTGACGAAGCGATGGTCGTTGATACGGCCGCGGTTCAGCATCAGAAGCCCGATGCGCGCCCAGTCGCGCGCGGTCGCCATCAAGCAGCAGCTCGTGAACGCGTTGCCAAACTCACTGTCGACCCAGACGCGCGCGTCGTCGCCGCCGAGGGGTTTCCACAGGTAGTCCTCGAGCAGCTCCGAGTAGCGTTTTCCGGTCGCGTTTTCGAGCACGGTGCCGAGCAGCTCGGCGTTGATGTTGTTGTAGTCGAACTTGATTCCGGGTTCCCAGTCGGCCAGTGGCGTTCTAAGTACGGCGGGCTGGGAGTCGCCGGAGTACAGCCACCTGAAATCGTCGGTGAACGGGTTCAGCGTAAATTTGTACTGCGCGAGGCCGGACGACATGATCATCAGCTCGTACAGCGTGATGTCGCCGCGCGGGTCGTCTTCCCATCGTGGAATATAGCGGGCGATCGGATCGTTGACGGACCCGATGACGCCATCCTCGATCGCCGCGCCGACCAGTAGCGCCAGCAGCGACTTGTGCATTGATTGCGACTGGGTCAGGCTCGATGCGTCCCAGCCATCCGCATACCACTCTGCCTGGATGCGTCCCTGGTGAATGACGATCAGCGCATGCGACTCGAACCTCGCCGCGAATTCCTCCGCCGCTCTCAGGGCCAGCGGTGTGATCGTGCGCTGGTCTTCGCTCGCCACCGGAATCTGGAACGAACCGTCGCCGGACACGAGTTCGTTTGGCCGCAACAGCCGTGGTTCGCTTCCCGCGAGCTGCAGGAAGGTATTGGTATAACGTCGCCACAGCCAGGGATCCTGAAAGTAGAGCGACAACAGCCCGACTGCCAGCAGGATCACGATAAGGAGCAGAACCCGGAACCGCGCCATCACGATCGCCTCTCGTCAGATAGACCGCGCCAGTATCGCGGTGTACGGGCCAAAAAAAAAGGGGTGCGAGCACCCCATTTTTCGCCTGGGCCTGATTCGCCCGAATTGGCCCGGCTTAGCCGGGTCAAAAGTTGAGCCGTAGCGTCGCGTGCCACTCGCGAGGCGGCAAAACCGTGCGGATATTGGTGAAACCCTCGGCGTAGATGCCCGAGACGTTGTCGTTGTCATTGACGAGGTTCTTGCCCTCGACGACCAGCTGCCATTTGCCATCCGGGTGTCCAAGGCCGACGAATCCGTTCACGCGCGTGAAGCTCTTGATCTCCAGCACGTTCGTCGCCTCGGCGAAATAGCTGTCGGAGTAGTTGATGTCGCTGCCGAAGGATGCCTGGAATGATGAGTTAATCGGCCACGTGTAGTCGAATCCGGCGCGCCCGGTCAGCCGCGGGGTCGACGGCAGGTCCTTCGCGCCTGCGAGGGCCGCACCCGACAGCGGATTGATCGTGCCGTAAGAGCTCTTCCGGAACGCCGTTATAGCCGTCGTTCCTGGCATCGACGTAGAACGCGCTCAGGGTAACGTCCAGGTTGCCGCCCTGGTGCCAGCGCAGCTTGCCGCGCAGTGCCGTATTTTCCCAGCGACCCGGGTTGATGCCCTCGAGCGGGTTCTTCATGACGCCTTTGTCACGCTTGTTGTAGCTGCCGGAGACCGAAGCCGCCAGTGTGTCGTCGATCAGTTCGCCGCCGAACGTCGCACCGATCTTCCAGGTGTCATAGTTGCCGACGCTGCCCATCAGGTTGGCCCATTCGTTGTCGGCGCCGGGCGTGCGCGTGATGATCTTGATCGCGCCTGCCATCGTGTTGCGGCCGTACAGCGTGGCCTGTGGGCCGCGCAGGACCTCGATGCGCTCGACATCGAGCAGGTCGAGATTTGCCGTGGCCAGGCGGCCGTGGTAGACGTCGTCTGCATAGATGCCGACCGGCGATTCGGAGGTGATGAAGCCCGCGTTCTGGACGCTGGCGCCACGAGCGTGCAACTGCATGCCCGCTGCGTTGGCCGTGATCTGGTAGGTCTGCAGATTTGGCACCATCGCGCCGATATCGTTCGTCTGCAGGATCTGCAGTTTTTCGATCTCGCTCGCGCCAATGGCGGTAATCGCCAGAGGCACGTCCTGGATGTCCGCAGCGCGTCTCGATGCCTCGACGATCACTTCTTCCTTCGCGGCATACGCCGAATTCACGAGCACGGCGGTCGCAAGACCGAGCAGAAGACGGATCTTCATTCCGTTGTGTCTCCACATTTCCGCATGGATTGGATAGTGAGCCGGCAGCCGCCCCGCGCGTGCGAATCGAAAACGCAACACGGCCGCATGAATACTGCGGCGGGATAGTAGCAGCAATAGGCAACGGATACAGTCGACTGTGGCGGTCATGCCACAGTCGACTCGACGGCCGCGCGGGCGGCGTGGATCAGTCGACCAGTTCGACCGTGATGCGGCGATCCTCGTCCAGGTCCGAGACGCGAATTTCGACGCCCATGTCCCTGGCGTAGCCGTGCAGCCGGGGTTTGGTCCAGTTTTCGTGGATCTCTTCCTCGGTCAGGTCGAATTGTCCAATCTTGCCCGCCGCATCCAGCACGGTCTTGAACGGCGACGTCCAGGTGCGGGAGTTGCCCTTGCCGCCACTGTCGAGGGCGAGGGCATAGTGGCAGGCCGTGCGGTCGAACAGCCCGACCAGCGCGATCTCTTTCTGGCCGGTCTTTTCGATGATCTGCTTCATGCGTTTGTTGATCGGCACCATTGTCTCGACGTCGTGCTCGACGTAGTCGGCGAGCGTGCCGTTATTCTTCGCGAACTGGATCGCGAGGAGGTGGGCCTTGACCAGCGGGTCGTTCATTTCGTGCGCGTAGCCCGCATGGTTGCTGAGCATCTTCAGCACGACGCTGATCGACTGACCGAGCTCCGTTTCGTAGCCCTCGAAGCCGCTCAGGGTCTTGTAGCTGTCGACGACCTTGGATTGTTTGGGTGCGTGCGGTGGGACTTCTGCGACTGGTTGCGCCATTTCTCGATACCTCGTGTTCGTTGTCGCCATCCTGATGGACAGCGGGATACTTTCTATATAGGCCATCGCCGCGCGACAGGGCAAGGCAAATCGGGAATCCGGGCCATGCTGTTCATGGTGCGGCGCGCGCACGGCGCGCGGTTACCAAGCCGGCAGCCGTCGCACCGCCCGAATTGCGCTGGAATCGGGCTCGTTTCCGGTCAGTGAACACGTCTCCGGTTCGGGTCCCGGCTGATGTTGCAGCCCGGCGGGTTCGGTGACAACATTGGGCGATTGGACGCGAATAAGTAAAACAAGGGCCGACCCTCCGATCGCTCGCTGGCGCGGGTATCCCGGAGACACGGTTTCTGCTTGCAGCCGGCCCGTCCGGCCTAGTCGCGAATCCTGTTTTGAGCACCTAGAACAGAGGGGAGTGTCATGGCTGACAGTGCCGACAATAATTATTCCGGCGTTTGGGATAGCCGCCTGGGTTTCGGAAAGAAGTCTGCGATCATCGTCATCGACCTGTTGCAGGGGTATACGACCGAGGGTTCGGCCCTGTATGCGCCCGGTGTGGTCGAATGTGTCAAGGAGATGCCTGATTTTCTGGACCTGGCTCGCGAGAAGGGGGTGCCGATCATCCATACGCGCGTTCTCTATACGCAGCCGGGCTACGAGGATGGGGGTGTCTGGATCAAGAAAGCGCCGGTACTGAGGGATCTCGTCGAAGGGAATCCCTATGCGGAGTTCTGCGACGACGTCGTCCCGAAAGCGGGGGAGCCGGTCATCGTCAAGCAGTACGCGAGCGCCTTCTTCGGCACGTCACTCGTCGCGACCCTGAACGGGCTTGGCGTCGACACGCTGATCATCACCGGCTGTACGACGTCGGGTTGCATTCGTGCGACGGCAGTCGATGCCGTTCAGCACGGGTTCCGGCCGATTTGCGTTCGCGAGTGCATCGGCGATCGGCATGAAGGTCCGCACGAGGCCAACCTGTTCGACATCAACGCGAAGTACGGCGACGTGATCAGCAAGGCCGAAGCTATGGAGTACCTGAACGGGCTTTGAGCAAACCGCGCGCCGGATGACTTTAATCAGTTACTAAACAGAATAATTATTCGAGAATATGCAACAAGAGGTGACTCATGGCTGAACTGACCCAATCACAGCATTACGATTTCGTGCCGATCATCGATCGGGAGCCGTTCAAGCTGCCGGAAGGCAAGCGTGTCGCGGTCATGCCGTATATCAATATCGAGCAC
>CAZISL010000047.1:0-8557 GCA_964541975.1 uncultured Chromatiaceae bacterium
ACGTCGAGTTCGTACTCGTCCTTCATACGCTCGAGCACGAGCCGAAGATGCAGGTCCCCGATCCCGCGCAGCACGGTTTCGTTAGCTTGCGCGTTGTATTCCAGCGTGAGACTCGGATCCTCGGCCGTCAGCTTGTGCAGGGCGTCGGATAGTTTCTTCTCGTCACCACGCCGCTGCAGCTCGAGCGCCACGCCATGCATCGGCGGGGGCAGACTGATGGACGACAGGTGGTACTGGTCCTCTTCGTGACTCGAGTGCAGAACCGCGTCGAAATGCAGATCGTCGATCTTCGAGACCGCGCAAATATCGCCCGGCACGCCGGACGCGACTTCGATCGTCTCCTTACCCTGCAGGCGATACAGGTGCGCGACCTTGAAACCCTTGCGGCGCTCGCCAATGAATACCTGATCGCCAGCCTTGATCGTCCCCTGGTGGATCCGAAAGATCCCCATGCGGCCGATGTACGGGTCGACCTTGATCTTGAAGACATGGCCGATGAAATGATCGTCGGGATTCGCAGTGACCTCGATCGGTTCGGCAGATTCGCCCTCGTCCTTCATGAACCGTGGCGGATTGGCTTCATGCGGACTCGGCATCAACCGGGTGATGATGTTCAGGAGCTGATTAAGGCCCGAACCCGTCTCGGCCGATACAAAGCAAACTGGAATCAAATGCCCCCGGCGCAGCGCTCGCTCGAACGGGTCGTGCAACTGCTCGGGGGTGATGTCCTGACCCTGCTCGAGGTAGATTTCCATCAGCTCGTCGTCGAGCTCGACCACCTGGTCGATCAACTCCGTATGCGCGGCGTCCACGCTCGAGAAATCCGGCGTCGTGTCCGCGGGCTCGAAGAAGCAATCGGCGACGGATGCCGCATTGTCGGCCGGCAGATTCAGGGGCAGGCATTCGGCACCAAAATTCTCGCGGATCTGGTTCAGAACCTGCTCACAATTCACGCCGGCCTCATCGATCCTGTTGACGACGATCATCCGGCACATGCGGCGATCGCCGGCGAATTCCATCAGGCGCTGCGTCATCATCTCCACGCCGTTCAGAGCGTTTATCACGACGACCGCCGTCTCCACGCCCGTCAACACGCTCATGGCGCGGCCCGCGAAGTCCGGGTATCCCGGCGTGTCGATGACGTTCACGAAAACGCCATCGTGATCGAAATGGCAGATGGCTGAATCGAGGGAATGCCGCTGTTCCTTCTCCTGCTTCGAGAAATCGGAGACCGTCGACCCCCGCTGCAGGTTGCCGACGCTGGAAATGGCGCCCGTCGTGGCCAGCAGCGCTTCCAGCAGCGTCGTCTTGCCGGCGCCGGCATGGCCGACCAGTGCGATGTTCCGGACATGATCCGTGTCGTGTAGCTTGGTAATTGGCGCCACGGACACCCCCCTGTTGCTATTCGAGTTAGTGGGAGACGCGCCCCTAAGGGGCGTCCCGATAAGTGGTCAATAGTAACAGCGCGGAAAATTCCGGTCGATCCGGCGTGACGTCCGGGCGAATTGAGAAGTTCGGCGGACGACACCCTTGCGACTTGCGCCGCCGCAACGTGAGCGGATCGGTCGTCAGGCCGGAGCAGTGAGCACCCGCTCGGCGCCGCGCACATCGACCGTCCGGAGATTGACCGTGCGCCGCCAGACGCGGTGAATGTACTCCAGCACCCGCTCCGTTCGGCGCAGGTCGAGCCCGCGGCCGTCGGATGCGTGATCGTGAACGAGATGCAGGGTGCCGTCGGAATCGACCTGGTCGGCGGCAACGACGGGCGCCCCGAAGTTGTATTTTGAGCCCAGGATCGCGTCATGTAGCGCGTCGATGCCGGTGTCGATGACTTCGACCATCCCGTCCTTGCGCGCGACATATTCGAACATCTCCAGTTCGGCAGCGAGCTCCGGCGTCAGGTAATTCCGGATGAAGCTGAAGTCGTCCTCGTTGCGGCGAATCTCGAAGGCCGCCTCGAGGCCATGCTCCTCGATGAGCTTCTCCCACATGCAAAAACCCAGGTGGTATGGATTCGGCGCGAGAGCGACCTGGTTGCCGGACGCATGCGGCCGGACGACGTCGGAATGCGTCTTGATGGCGTCGAGATAGTCCTGCTGCGACAGGAACTCCGCTTCGCGCAGCAATCGCGCATGCCAGTAGCATGCCCAGCCCTCGTTCATGATCTGGCATGCGAAAACGGGATAGAAATAGAACGACTCGTCCCGCACAGCCAGGAAGATGTCGCGCTCCCAGCCTTCCATTTCGGGCGCATAGTTGGCGATGAACCATAGGAGATCATGCTCCTGCGATGGCGGAAACGATGGCGACTCGCTGTTCGACTCGCCCGAAGAATCCGCCGTTTCCTCGCCCGGCAGTCCATGAAAGCGCTGCGCGAACCGGGACTTTTCCGCCGGAGCCGCAACGGGCGACGCGGAGTAAAGCTCGCGCTGCACCCCCTTGAACGTGTCGACGTGTGCTTCCAGCGCCAGTGCGGCATCGAGCACGCGCTCGACCCGCTCCTGGCCATGCTCTTCGATGGCCGCGGAGATGCGCTTTGCATGACTTGCCGCCTGTTCGACGATCCGATAACCGACCTCTTCCTGGCTGCGCTTGAACAGCGAATTGTGCTTCGAGAAATCGGCATGCCCGAGAACGTGCGCGATGACGAGCGTGTTCTCCGGGATGCTGTTTCCCTTGGCGAGGTAGGCACGCCCGGGGTTGCCCGGGAACACGACCTCGAACAACCGGGAATTGCCCATACGATGCTGCACGAGCTGATAGATGTAGCGAACGCCGAATGACCAGTGTGGCATGCGGACGGGCAGGCCATACACGGCGATCTCCATCATAAAGCTCGGCGGGACCTCCTCGAAATGCAGCGGATAGTAGTCGAGCCCGAGGCCCCTGCCGAGTTCCTCGAGATCGAGGCCGATCTGTTCAAGCGACTGTGACATATAAGTTCCCCCTGTCAGTTCCCCACTTTTCAGGATGCGGTCTCGCCGGCCTGTTCCTGGAAGAATCCGCGAATTGCTTCCCAGACCGAGTCGTTGTCGGTCAACGCGAAACTGCTCGCATCGACGTCGCCCTCCCCGATCGCGTCGAATATTTTCGCGGTCTCGGTCTGCAATGCGCGTTCGGCGGTTGCCGGCGTTTCGATATAGCCAAGGTAGTTCGCGACGCGTCCGATCTCGCCGAGACCGGCTTCGGCCTTGTCATGGTCGTCGCGAAAATTCTCGCCATCCGAGGCGTAGAACAAATAGACGTTGTACTGCGACGGATCGTAGCGGTCGCGAATGGCGTCATTGACGACATTGAACGCAGACGAAGCGACGGTGCCGCCGGATCCGCGCACCTGGAAGAATTCCTGCTCATCGAACTCCCAGGCCTTGACGGTATGGGCGATGAACACCGGTTCGATGTGCTTGTACTGCCGCTTTAGGCCCTGGATGACCCAGAAGAAAAAAGTCTTGGCCAGCCTGCGATCGTTGTCACGCATGCTCGACGAGACGTCCATCGCGAAGAACACGACGGCCTTCGTCGCGGGTTTCTGCCGCACGGTCAGCTGCCGGTAGCGCAGGTCGTCGTCCGTAAACGCGGGACCGTTCACGTCGACCGAACGACGCTTGATCGCCTCGCGCATAGAGCGACGGCGGTCGAGCCGCGACCGCGCCCCGCGCCGGTTCCAGCCCTCGCGGACCAGGTCGTCGTCGTTCGCGACACCCGTCTTGGGCTGAAGGTTCGGCAACTTCAGCTCTTCCCACAGCCAGTCAATGATGTCGTCGATCTTGAATTCCAATACCAGATCGTAGCCACCCTCGCCGCTGCCGCCGGCCTCCTTCTCGCCGTCCTCGCCTTGCTTGGGTTGTGCCTTGCCAAGCTTGTCGCCGACCTCCGCCTTGCCCTGGCCCGCGCCGTTCTGCTCCTCGGGCGACCGGAGCTTGAAGCGGAAGTGCTCCATGAATCGCACCGGTACCTTGACCGTGGTGTCGGTGCTCCCGAGTACGTCCGCGTTGGACATCAGCTCGGGCAGCTTGTCACGGACGGCCTTGCTGATCTTCTCGTTGTGACGCAACCAGTCACGTGCGCCCCGCGAGAACAGGTCATACCACTGCCGGTTACTGTCTTCGAAGCACGCGAAAGTCGAAGGTCGATTCATGACGTACTCCGTCCGTTACTCCTGCGACAACAAGGTCGTCACGTAATTCAGCGCCTCGCCGGCACTGTGCTCATCGTAGTCGTATTCCTCGATGAGCCGCTCCTGCACAGCCGTGATCTTGCTCTGCGCGTCTGCGTCCGGGCGCGCGCTGGAAGTTACCAGGCGCAGGACGTCGCGACGTTCTTCGAACAAGTACTGCCCGATCGCCTCATGGAGGCGCGCGTGGCTCTCCAGCGTGAATTTCTCGCCCGACTTGAAAGCGACCATGGCCTTACGCACGACCTCCTGGCGGAAGGACTGCTTGCCGGACTCCGAGACCTTGATCTTCTCCTCGACCGAGCGCAGGAACCGCTCGTCCGCGGAGCGTGATTCGCCGGTAATCGGATCCACGACTTCGCGTTTGTCCAGCGAGGCTTCGACCTCGTCGAGATACTTCTCGAGCAGCTCCTGTGCCTCGTCCTCGAACGATGCGAACAACGCGCGATGGACATCGTCCTTGACCCAGCGGTTGTAGAAGTCCTTGCGCGCGCCGACCAGGAAGTCGATCCAGTGCTTCTTCTGCTTCTCATCCATGCGGGCGTCACACTCGATCGTGTCCTTCAGCGCGAGCAGCATTTCCATGCTCGTCAGGCTGCGCGCATCGCTGCGCGTAATAGCGTTAGAGATGGCATTGATGACGAAGCGCGGGCTGACGCCATACAGGCCCTCGTCGGGGCTCTGATTGCGCAGCTTGCCAACATCCGTCTGTGAGAAACCCTCGACATCCTCGCCGGCGTATAGCCGAAGTTTCTTCGCCAGGTCCAGCCCGTCGTTATCCGTCTCCTCGAGCCGCGTCAGGATCGAGAACACCGCTGCGAGCTTTAATACGTGTGGGTCGAGGTGCGCCGAACGGAATGCCGGCGCGCTCGAGACGAGCTTCTTGTAGATCCTCGCCTCGTCGATATACGACAACGCGTACGGCACTTTGACGATGACCATGCGGTCCAGCAACGCCTCGTTTTCCTTCTCCTGGACGAACTTGTTGAATTCGGCCAGGTTCGTATGTGCGAGGATCGTCTCGTCCATATGAATGAGCGGGAAACGCGATACCTTGACGTTCTTCTCCTGCGTCAGCGTCAGCAGCAGGTAGAGAAATTCGCGCTTGACCTTCAGTATCTCGATCATCTCGAGCACACCGCGGCTGGCGGCATACACGGCGCCGGACCAGGACCATGCGCGGGGATCGCCCTCGTCGCCGATCTCGGCGACCTTCGACAGATCCACTGACCCGACCAGGTCGGCAATGTCCGCAGTCGTCGGGTCGTGCGGCGCGTACGTGCCGATACCGACGCGCGCCGCCTCCGAGAGAAAGATTCTTTCGACCGGGTACTGCATGAAGTCTCCTGCGTGCTCGTCGTCGAGGACCGCCTTGCTGTATGGCGTAAGCTGGCCCTCGAGCTCGATGCCGTAGGTCTCCCGGAACTTCGGCCGCATGCTGGCGGGTATGAGGTTCAGCGGTGTTTCGTTCAGAGGTGAACCCTGCAATGCGTACAAAGCGCCTTCATCGGTCTGGCTGTAGTCCTCGAGCGCACGCTTGAGCAGGATGACGACCGACGACTTGCCGCCGGACGGTGGGCCGAGCATCAGCAGCAGGCGGCGGCCGACGTCCGAACCGGCGCTGGCCGCCTTGAAGTATTCGACGACCCGATCGAGCGCATCGTCGATGCCATACAGATCGGCTGTGAACAACTCGGTCGGGCTGCTGGACTCGGGATGACCGTCGCGTCGCTGGTCCCGATACCAGCGCAACATGTCATAGATGTACTGATGAGAAGTACGTGTCAGGCGATATGGATCGGCCGGCAGGATATCGTGAAGGAACTCGCCGAAAGTCCCTGACCATCGGGACGTATTATGGTTCGACGCAAAACTCGAAAGGTCCTCGATGAACTCGGCGCTTTGTTGCGCTCCGACTTCATGCTTCGACTCCGGCACAATCATCATCTTCACACTCCTTGCTATTAGCGGAGGCTACTCGTGCGATTCTTATTGTTTTTCGAGTTGTTGTTCTGGTTGTCCTGCGCGAGCTCCTTTACTTTGTATTCCGACGGCTGTTTGACGGGTCGTCGGGGCCTGAAAAATGTTAGGGGTCAGAATCGCGATTCGACTGATCAAAGTCTGTGAGACGTTTCACAGTCTGATCATCGTTTAAACATATTCTGGCGCCCGCGAAGCGGCGGATGACGGAGTCAGCGGTCGGCCTTCACCGACGAACGGTGCGGACACCGCCAACGCGGGAATCAAGGGAGTAATTTCTCTATATTAGACAGTCGGTTACGACGCTTTCGGTGGGGCCCTGCCGGGCCTGTGACCGCCGCAGCATGCGCGCCGTCTATTCCAATCGCCCAGGACGGATTTCGCAATGCGACATAAGTTCGCAGACTACACGTTATCCATGAACGCAATCATCTTCCGGCGCTGCTCCTGATCGGGCAACGGTCCGTACCCCGCGCCGACGTTATCGACCATGTGAGTGACTTTTCGTGTCGCCGGAATCAGGCACGTGGCGGCCGGATGAGAAAGGATAAACTTCAGGAAGAACTGCCCCCAGGAAACGGCGCCAAACTCTGCAGACCATTCCGGCAACTGACGGCCTTCGACTGCGGCGAACAATGCTCCGCGTGCGAACGGCCGATTGATCAGGGTTGCGATTCCTTTGTCGGCGCACAAAGGCAACAGGCGTTCTTCCGCTTCACGTTCCGCGATTGAATAGTTCAGCTGCACGAAATCGAGCTCGGTCGCCGCGATGACGCGCTCCAGATCCGCAAAAGCTTCCGCTCGAAAATGCGTGATCCCGATGTAACGAATTCTGCCTTCTGCCTTCCAGTCGCGGAGGACCGGCATATGAGCTTGCCAGTCCCGAAGGTTGTGCACTTGCATGAGGTCGATCTGCCGCGTGTCGAATAACCGCATGGAATCTTCCATCTGCTCGATGCCCGCGTCGGCTCCGTCGGCCCAGACTTTCGTCGCCCAAAAAAGCTGGTCAGTCAGTCGCAGCTCTGCCGCAAGATCTCCGGTGACTTGCTCGGCACTGCGATACATCGGCGAAGAATCGACGAGCGTCCCGCCACCGGCCTGCAGCGCCTCGAGCACGGCACGGCATGCCGACCGCCCGGCCGCATCTTCACCGACGTCGAACACGCGCGACGTACCGAGACCGATGACGGGCAGCGCCTCACCGGATGATGGAATCGGGCGGGCCCGCATTTTCTCGGCTGATAGAACACGGGCCGGGAACAGGGTGCTTGCCAGCGCTGCGCCCAAGCCGAACTGCAACACGTCGCGGCGAGTGGCGCGAGTGACGGAATGTCGAAATTTCATAGCCAGATCCCTGCCAGCGATACAGGGAACTCTAACCGTTGCAGGGATGAAAACCGAGGACGTCAGCGGCCGGCTGCCGCGCGCTGGTCAGGCTCTGCGGACAGGCCCGGTGTTCAGGCGGATTCGCTGCGGGCCCGGTCGAAGCGGTCGATCCACTCCGCCTCGAACTGCGCGGCCGGAATCGGGCGGCTGAAGTGAAAGCCCTCGCCGATCTCGCAACCGATCGCCAACAGCGTCTGCATGATATCGGCGTCCTCGATACCCTCGGCGACGACCTCGAAACCGAACGCGTGTCCGAGTTGCACCAGCGCGCCGACAATTCTTCGGTCTACGTCGTTGGATGGGCATGGAACCACGAAAGCCTGATCGATCTTAATCTGGTCGATCGGCAACGCTTTAAGCGCCGCCATGCTCGAACGTCCCGTACCGAAGTCGTCGATCGATATGCGAATGCCGCGTGCGCGCAATTTCGTGAACTGCACGAGAACGTTATGCTCGTCCGCGGACAGGATGTCCTCGCTGACCTCAAGCACGAGACGATCGGCCGGAAATCCGGATTCCTCAAGGGCGTTCTCGACGACGGCAAGCATATCCGGGTCCGTCACGTTCTTCGGCGCCATGTTGACGGCCAGCGTGAAATTCGGAATTCGTTCGAGCCAACGACCGGCGTCAGAAAGTGACGTGCGGAGCACGAACCTCAGCATCTTGCGAACACCCTCGGTGCTCGTGATGTCCGGCATGAAATAGCTCGGCGGGATCGTTCCGGCGTGAGGACTCTGCCAGCGTATCAGCGCTTCCGCACCGATCAGCGTGCCCGTCCGGAGATCGATCTTCGGCTGGTAATGAAGTTCGAACTCGCCCTGCTCGATCGCCGCATCGACGTCGAACCACGACTTGTTCATATCGCTGTTCTCGGCGAGGATCGGCGTGAACACGCGATAGGTCTCGCCATGACGGCGCGCAGCGGCCAGCGCGAGTTCGCATTGCCGCAGCAACTCCTCCGCCGTCGCCGCAGGATCGGGCAACATCGACAACCCGATCCTGGCATTGACACGCGCC
>CAZISL010000048.1:0-14174 GCA_964541975.1 uncultured Chromatiaceae bacterium
CACCGACATGCTCGCTCGCGCCGGCGATGTCAGCACCCGGCCGGAAACGCTGGAGGGTGAATTCGGCATCGCGGAAGACGGCTACTACCTGTCGGCAGTGCAGGCGCAGGCGATCCTGGATCTGCGCCTGAATCGACTGACAGGTCTCGAGCAAGAGAAAATAATTAATGAATACAAAGAGATATTGGTAAAAATTAAAGAATTTACTGATATTCTCGGCGACCCCGATAAGCTCATGCTCGTCATCCGCGAAGAGCTCGCCGAGATTCGCGAACGCTATGGCGACGAGCGCCGCACCGAGATCATCGAGCTCGAGGACGAGCTGACGATCGAGGACCTGATTCCGGAGGAGGACGTCGTCGTGACGATTTCTCACGGTGGCTACGCGAAGTCGCAGGGCCTCGACAGCTACCAGGCCCAGCGACGGGGCGGTCGCGGTCGCGCCGCCGCCAAGGTCAAGGGCGAGGATTTCATCGACAAGCTGTTCGTGGCCAACAGCCACGACACGCTCCTGTGCTTCACGAGCCGCGGCAAGGTCTATTGGCTCAAGGTGTACCAGGTGCCGCGCGCGAGCCGCGGAGCGAGAGGGCGGCCGATGGTGAACCTGCTGCCGCTGGGTCCGGACGAGCGCGTGAACGCGGTCTTGCCGATCGGCGAGTTTAGCGCCGACGACTTCGTGTTGATGGCGACGAGCAGCGGCACCATCAAGAAAACCAGTCTCGAGGCGTTCTCGCGTCCGCGGGCGAACGGCATCATCGCTGTCGACCTGCGCAACGACGACCTGCTCGTCGACGTCGCGATGACGAACGGCGACTGCGACATCGTGCTGTTCGCCAGTTCGGGCAAGGCCGCCCGGTTCCACGAAGACAAGGTGCGGCCGATGGGTCGGACGGCGGCGGGCGTGCGGGGCATCAAGCTGCTGGCGGACCAGGAACTGATCGCGTTGCTGATCGTCGAGCCGGACGCCAACCATGGCAACGTGCTGACGGCGACGGAGAATGGCTTCGGCAAGCGCACGCCGCTCGCTGATTTTCCGGTGCACGGTCGCGGTGGTCAGGGCGTCATCGCGATTCAGACCACCGCGCGCAACGGCTGCATGGTCGGCGCGGTCAAGGTCAACGATGACGACGAGGTCATGCTCATCAGTAACGGCGGCACGCTCGTGCGAACGCCGGTCGATGAAATCTCCGTGCAAAGTCGTAATACGCAGGGCGTGCGCTTGATCCGCCTCTCGGCCGACGAGCGGCTCGTCGGGCTCGATCGCATTGTCTCGATGCAGGACGAGGCTGACGACTAAAGGATTCGATTGGATTGCTATTGCGCGTTCTGCCCCGGACGGTTTTCGGGCGACAGGGCGGGCTGAATTTCACAGGAAACAGACATGTCACGAGTGATTAATTTCAGCGCGGGCCCGGCGGCGTTGCCCCTGGAGGTTCTCGAGCAGGCGAAAGCCGAACTGCCGGACTGGCAGGGCTCGGGAATGTCCGTCATGGAGGTCAGCCATCGCAGCAAGGCATTTCTTGCCGTCGCCGAGCAGGCCGAAGCTGACCTGCGCGAGCTGCTGGGTATTTCTGACGACTATGCCGTCATGTTCCTGCAGGGTGGCGCGACCATGCAGTTCGCGCTGTTGCCGATGAACCTGTCGCAACCCGGCGACACGCTCGATTACCTGCTGACGGGCAGTTGGTCGAAGAAGGCGGCGAAGGAAGCGGGCGTCCTGCGCAACGTCAACATCGTTGCCGATGGGGCAGATTCGAGTTTTACGGATGTACCCGCCGCGGACACGTGGAATCTCGATCCGTCCGCCGCGTATTTTCACTATACGCCGAACGAGACCATTGGCGGCGTGGAGATCGCAGAGCCGCCGAACACCGGTTCCGTGCCGATAATCGCGGACATGTCCTCGACGATCCTGTCGCGGTCGATTGACGTCAATAAATTTGGTGCGATTTACGCGGGCGCGCAGAAAAATATCGGACCCGCGGGCCTGACACTCGTGATCATGCGGCGTGACCTTCTGGATCGTGTCGCCGACGACGTGCCCAATATCATGCGGTACAAGTCACATGCCGATGGTGGTTCGATGCTGAATACGCCGCCGACATTCGCTTGGTACCTGGCGGGGCTCGTCTTCAAGTGGGTCAAGGCCCAGGGTGGTGTCGCGGCGATGGCGGAGCAGAACCAGGCCAAGGCCGACCTGCTGTATGGCGCGATCGATACGTCGCCGTTCTACGCGAACCCGGTGGCGAAGCCTTACCGCTCCTGGATGAACGTGCCGTTCACGCTGGCGAAGCCGGAACTCGACGGTGAATTTCTCGTGCAGGCCGAGGCCGCCGGACTGACCAACCTGAAGGGGCATCGCTCGGTTGGGGGCATGCGCGCGAGCATCTACAATGCGATGCCGGTCGACGGCGTGCAGGCGCTGGTCGACTTCATGGCCGCTTTCGAAAGCGAGAACGCCTGATTACGCGACAGGCGACGCAACAACTGACGGATAAAAATCATGTACAAGATTCTCACGCTGAACAACATCTCGGTCGAGGGACTGGATCGGCTGCCGAGGGACAGCTACGAGGTTGCCTCCGAGATTCAGCATCCGGACGCGATCATGCTGCGGTCTTTCAACATGCACGACATGGATACTCCGGAGTCGGTGCTGGCCGTCGCTCGCGCGGGTGCCGGCGTTAACAACATCCCCGTCGCTGCGCTCGCCCATCGCGGTATCCCGGTATTCAATGCGCCCGGCGCGAACGCGAACGCGGTCAAGGAGCTCGTCATCGCTGGCCTGTTGCTCGCATCCCGCAACCTTTGTGCCGGCTGGGGCTACGTTAATGGGCTCGAGGGCGAGGGCGCCGAACTCAACAAAAAAGTTGAGGCCGGCAAGAAGCAGTTCGTCGGCTACGAATTGCCGAGTCGCACGCTGGGCGTGCTGGGCCTTGGTGCGATCGGCGTGCAAGTCGCGAATACTGCTCTGTCGCTCGGCATGCGTGTTATCGGTTTCGATCCGCAGATGACGGTCCAGCGGGCCTGGGAACTGTCGTCCGGCGTCGAGCAGGCGCGCAGCCTCGACGATCTCGTCAGCCGCTGTGACATGCTGACGATGCATATCCCGCTCGTCGACGCGACCAAGAACCTGATCAGCGCCGAGCGGCTCGGCCTGATGCCGAACGGCTCAGTGATCCTGAACTTTTCGCGTGGCGGCATCGTCGACAATAAGGCGGTCCTGAAAGCACTGGACGAGGGCAAGTTGTCGAACTACGTGACGGACTTTCCGAGTCGCGAGCTGATGGCGAATGACAAAGTTATCGGCCTGCCACATCTCGGCGCTTCGACGCGCGAGGCTGAATCCAATTGTGCCGTCATGGTTGCCGACAATCTCCGTAACTATCTCGAGCACGGCGTGATCCGGCACTCGGTCAACTTTCCGGAGGTCGACATGCCGCGAATGGACGCGCATCGACTGACGCTTGCGAATGCGAACGTGCCGAACATGGTCGGTCAGATCTCCACGGTACTCGCCGATGCCGGTTTGAATATCGAGGACCTGTTGAACAAGTCGCGCGGCGATCTCGCCTACACGATCGTCGACCTGAATGGCGACGTGACCGAAGACACCCTGGACCGGCTGCGCGGGATCGAGGGCGTTCTGAACGTGCGCGACCTCGGTCGTCCGGAAGACGCGTAACGCGTTCGCACGAAGCGCGACGACTGCGAGGAACGACCGATGGCGGACAACAAGACGACACCGAATTCCGAACCGGATCTCGCGGCGCTGCGCCGGGATATCGACGCGGTCGACGAAAAGATCCAGCGGTTGATCAACGAGCGCGCGCGTTTCGCCCAGCAGGTCGCCGTCGCCAAGGGCGCGGACGCGAGCGCCGTCGATTTCTTCAGGCCTGAGCGCGAAGCGCAGGTACTGCGCGGCGTCGTCGAGCGGAACGCGGGTCCCTTGACCGACGAGGAGATGGTGCGCCTGTTTCGCGAGATCATGTCCGCTTGCCTGGCGCAGGAGGAGCCGCTGAAGATCGCGTATCTCGGGCCGGAAGGCACATTCACGCAGACGGCGGTATACAAGCACTTCGGTCATTCTGTGCGGGCCCTGTCGATGGCGACGATCGACGAGGTGTTCCACGATGTCGAGGCGGGCAGCGCCGACTTCGGCGTAGTCCCGATCGAGAATTCGACCGCCGGATCCGTCAATCACACGCTCGACAATTTCCTGATTTCACCGCTGAAGATTTGCGGAGAACTCGAGCTGCGCATTCGGCAGCACTTGCTCGGGACGATGGACGGTCTGGATAAGATCGTGCGTGTCTGCGCCCATCCGCAGTCGCTCGCCCAGTGCCGTGCGTGGCTGAAGGAGTATCTGCCGAACGTGGAACTCCTCGAGGTTGCCAGCAACGCGGAGGGCGCGCGCCGCGCGCGCGACGAAGCCGGCACAGCCGCTATCGCGGGCGATGCTGCCGTCGAAGTGTACAAACTCGACAAGTTGATCGCCGACATCGAGGACCGTCCGGACAACACGACGCGCTTCCTCGTCATCGGGCGCGAACTCTTCCCGCCCAGCGGCGACGACCGCACGACGTTATTGCTGTCAACTGCCGGTACCGGTGACGCTGGTGCGCTGTATAAACTTCTCGCTCCGCTGGCGCAGAACGACGTCAGCATGACGCGCATCGAGTCGCGGCCGTCACGCCGGAAGAAGTGGCACTACGTCTTCTTCATCGACCTGGATGGGCATGCGGAAGACGAGAACGTCGCGACAGCGCTGGCAGAACTCGAGAAGCACTCGCAGTTGTACCGGTTGCTCGGTTCCTATCCTAAGGCAATTCTCTAGGACTTCGCCGGGACCGCCGCATGGCCCGACAACGAGCGTTCGACGACCTGGCCGTCCGCGGTGTCCGCGGCCTGCATCCCTATATCCCGGGCAAGCCAAACGACGAACTCGAGCGCGAGTACGGCATCACCGACTCGATCAAGCTGGCCTCCAACGAGAATCCGCTGGGCCCCCCGGCTGCGGCGCTGGAAGCCATCCGCGGCGAGTTGGAGGGTGTCGCGCTGTACCCGGACGGCAGCGGCTTTCACCTGAAGAATTCGCTGGCGAGTGCGCTTGGTATTGGCGTCGATTGCATCACACTCGGAAACGGCTCGAACGAGTTGCTCGTGCTGCTTGCAGAGACGTTTCTCGATCCGGACGTCGAGGCGATCTACGACCAGTACTCGTTCGCGATCTACCGGCTGGCCGTGCAGGCGACCGGCGCAACCGCACGAGTAGCCGCTTCTCGCGCGCCGGATCAACCTCAGCCGCGCGGTCATGACCTGGCGGCATTCCGCGCATTGCTTACGGATCGGACCCGTATCGTATTCATCGCGAACCCGAATAATCCAACGGGCACCTGGGTGGCTCACGCTGAGCTCTACGCATTCATGCGCGACGTGCCGGACGATACCCTGGTCGTCGTCGATGAAGCCTATGGCGAGTACGTCACACGTGACGACTATCCGAACACCATTCCATGTCTCGCGGAGTTCCCGAATCTCATCGTCCTGCGCACGTTCTCGAAGATTTACGGGCTGGCCGGCCTGCGTGTTGGCTATTCGGTCAGCAGCCCGCAGGTCGCCGAATTGCTGAATCGAGTGCGTCCGCCGTTCAACGTCAACAGCCTTGCTCTCGCGGCCGCGCGCGCCGCTCTGGAAGATGCCGCTTTCGTTGACGAGGCGCGGCGAATCAATGCCGAAGGGCTCGAGTACCTGACGAGCAGCCTCACGTCGCTCGGCTATCGAGTGACACCGTCGATCGGTAACTTCGTGCTCATCGACCTGGGTCGCCCGGCGGGCGAGGTCTATGAGGCATTGCTGCGAACAGGCATCATTGTGCGGCCGGTTGCCAATTATGGATTGCCGGATCATCTTCGCATCACGGTCGGGCTGCCTGAGCAGAATCGTATTCTGATCGAGGCCCTGAAAAACATTGGGAACGAGTAAGCGCAAAGTCAGTCTCGTCGCGCGCCCGGCTGCGGAAGTCGCCGGTCGTTTGCGGGTGCCGGGCGATAAATCGATATCTCACCGGGCCCTGATGTTTGGTGGACTCGCGGACGGCAGCACGCGCGTAACGGGATTTCTTCCGGGTGAGGATTGCCTCGCGACGATGGCCGCGCTCGACGCGATGGGCGTCCATATGCAACGCACCGGTGATACGTCCCTCCGTATCGAAGGTCGGGGTCTGCGTGGCCTGTCCGCGCCCGATGGCTCACTGGACATGGGCAACTCGGGTACTGCCATGCGCCTGTTCGCAGGCTTGTTGTCGGGGCAATCCTTCGACACGACACTCATCGGTGACGCATCCCTGACGCAACGACCGATGGAGCGCATTGCGGCACCGCTGCGTTTGATGGGCGCGGACATCGGCACGCAGGACGGTAAACCCCCGCTATCGATACGGGGCGGGCAGCGCTTATGCGGCATCGACTATGCAATGCCGGTCGCCAGCGCGCAGGTTAAGTCAGCCGTGTTGCTTGCCGGGCTGTATGCAGAGGGTCCGACGAGCATCGTCGAGCCCGCAGTCACCCGCGATCACACCGAACGAATGCTGTCTATGTTCGGGCAGCCCGTGACTCGCGACGGCGCGCGAGCCACGCTCGAACCGCGCGGCGCGCTCATTGCGACGGACGTCGATGTCCCGGCCGACCTGTCGTCGGCCGCGTTCTTCATGCTGGCCGGCGTGCTGGCCAAGTCAGGCGAACTGACGCTCGATAACGTCGGCCTGAACCCGACTCGTACCGGGATTCTGCGAATTTTCGAGTTGATGGGTGCCGATCTCGATATTCAAACGCGCCAGCCTAATAAAGGCGGCGAACCGACCGGGACCATCGTCATTCGCCCGGCGCGTCTGCGCGGAATCCAGGTGCCGCCGGAGCTCGTTCCGTTGGCGATCGACGAGTTTCCGCTCGTGTTCGTCGCGGCGGCACTGGCGGACGGCGACACCGTCATCGCGGGCGCGGAGGAACTCCGGCATAAGGAGAGTGACCGGATCGGTGTCATGGCCACCGGCTTGCGCGCGCTCGGCGCCACGGTGGACGAACGTCCGGACGGCGCCATCATCTCCGGAGGCGCCCTGGCCGGTGGCGAGATCGACAGCGTCGGTGATCATCGCGTCGCCATGGCTTTTGCGATCGCGGCGATGGCGGCCGATGGGCCGGTATTCATCCGGGATGCCGCCAACGTCGCCACGTCGTTCCCGGGATTCGACGAGGCGGCCCGGCAGATCGGGCTCGATGTCAGCGAGGTTATCGATGGCGACAACTGACACGCGCGACGATATTCCGGTGATCGCCATTGACGGTCCCGGCGGGTCCGGAAAGGGGACGATCTCTCGACGGGTCGCCGCCGGACTGGGCTGGCATCTGCTCGACAGCGGGGCGCTCTACCGGCTGGTCGGGCTGGATGCGACCCGACAGGGGCTCGACCTGGACGACGCTGAGAGTATTGCGGCCCTGGCGCGCGAACTGGACGTCAGTTTCGATCCAGCGGCCGAATACAGCCACATTATGTTACGTGGCGCCGAGGTTACGGACGCCATTCGCACTGAAGCGGCCGGCGTCGCCGCGTCCCGGGTGGCCGCGTTGCCGGCCGTCCGAAGAGCGCTCGTTGATCGCCAGAGGGCGTTTCGCGAGCGACCGGGCCTAGTGGCCGACGGGCGCGATATGGGGTCGGTGATATTCGTCGATTCTCAACTCAAAATCTTCCTGACGGCGAGCGTGGGCGAGAGAGCCCGGAGGCGCTATAAGCAGTTGAAAGACAAGGGTATTGATGTTAGCCTCTCGGCCCTTTCCAAGGACATGTCCGAACGTGACCGGCGCGACTCAGAACGTGCGGTGGCGCCGCTGAAGGCTTGCCCGGATGCCAGGATCCTGGATACGACGTCGATGAGTATCGATGAGGTCGTCTCCACGGTACTGGACTGGGCGGCCGAAACGTACCGGGCAGTCACTGGGAAAAGGTAAGGACCGGAGCCGAAGGATTGGCGCCGGATGTTAATTGATGATTTCCGACAGGACGTTGGAATGACTGGAAAAACCACGGGACGCCATAGGCGTACTTAAATCTAATGTCTGAAAATTTTGCTGAACTATTTGAAGAGAGTCTCGCTAGTCAAAGAATCAAGCCCGGAACCATTCTCACCGGCAACGTTATAGAAATTTCGCCCGAGGTCGTCATAGTAAGCGCCGGCCTCAAGTCAGAAGCAGTCATCCCCACTAGCCAGTTTCGTAACGATAACGGCGATCTCGAAGTCGAGGTCGGCGACGACGTCGAAGTCGCGCTGGATGCGGTCGAGGACGGCTTCGGCGAGACTCGACTGTCGCGCGAGCGGGCCAAACGCGCGCGCACCTGGGAAGACCTGGACGATGCGTTTCAGAATAGCAAGATCGTCACGGGCGTCATCAACGGCCGCGTGAAGGGTGGCTTTACGGTCGAGATCGATTTCGTCCGTGCGTTTCTGCCCGGCTCGCTGGTCGATATGCGCCCCGTTCGCGATCCGTCGTATCTCGAGGGCAAGCAGCTCGAGTTCAAGGTCATCAAGCTCGATCAGCGGCGTAATAACGTCGTCGTGTCGCGCCGTGCCGTCGTCGAACAGGAATACAGCGCAGAGCGCGAGCAGCTGCTGTCCTCCCTCCAGGAAGGCGCAATGGTCAAGGGTATCGTCAAGAACCTGACCGACTATGGCGCTTTCGTCGACCTCGGCGGAATCGACGGCCTGTTGCACATCACGGACATGGCGTGGAAGCGCGTCAAGCATCCGTCTGAGGTCGTTGCCGTTGGCGACGAGGTCGAGGTCAAGATCCTGCGCTTCGACAAGGAGAAGACCCGTGTTTCGCTCGGCATGAAGCAGCTGGGCGCTGATCCCTGGGACGCGATCGCACGTCGTTATCCGCAGAACACCCGCCTGATCGGCAAGGTCACTAACATTGCCGATTACGGCTGTTTTGTCGAGATCGAAGAGGGCGTGGAAGGCCTGGTGCACGTTTCCGAGATGGATTGGACGAACAAGAACGTCAACCCATCCAAGGTCGTGACCGTCGGCGAGGAAGTCGAGGTCATGGTGCTCGAGATCGACGAGGAGCGTCGTCGCATCTCGCTCGGCCTGAAGCAGTGCAACTCTAATCCGTGGGCGGAGTTCTCGGCGTCCTACAATCGTAACGATCGCGTCACCGGCACGATCAAGTCGATCACCGATTTCGGTGTCTTCATTGGTCTGCCGGGCGGCATCGACGGACTGGTTCACTACTCTGATATTTCCTGGGATCAGCCAGGGGAAGAGGCAGTGCGCAAATATAAAAAGGGTGATGAGGTCGAAGCCGTCGTCCTTGCAATCGATCCGGATCGCGAGCGCATTTCGCTTGGCATCAAGCAACTCGATCAGGATCCGCTGTCGACGTTCCTCGCGGACAATCCGAAGGGTAGCATCGTGACCGGTAAGATCATCGAGGTTGACGCTCGCGGTGCGATCGTCGAGCTCGAAAATGGCATCGAAGGCCAGCTGCGTGCGAGCGAATTGGCGCGGGACCGTGTCGAAGATGCGCGCACCGTGCTGAAAGTCGGCGAAGAAGTCGAGACCAAGTTCATCGGGATGGATCGCAAGACGCGCGTTCTTTCTTTGTCGATCAAGGCGAAGGAAGCGCACGACGAAGCGGCGGCCGTGGAGAGCTACAAGTCGGAAACGGAGTCGACCAGCGGTGCTGGCACGAGTCTCGGCGATCTGCTGAAAGAACAGATTTCCGGCGGCTCGGACTAACGGAAGCCGCAGTCGGGTCTGCCGGCGTGCGTTGAGAAATGGGGTGGTTTTGAAGGGCCGGCGGTGTCGGCCCTTCATCAGGGGAGAAAAGACTTGGCAATGACGAAATCGGAACTCATCGAGGTCATCGCGCGCAAGCAAAAGCATCTACCAGCCAAGGATGTCGAGCTTGCCGTAAAGCACCTACTCGAACTCATGAGTAACTCACTGGCGGCCGGCGAGCGAATCGAGATTCGCGGTTTCGGCAGCTTTTCGTTGCATTATCGACCGCCGCGCATGGGGCGAAACCCGAAGACGGGCGAGGCGGTCGCGCTTTCCGGGAAGTATGTGCCGCATTTCAAGCCGGGCAAGGACCTTCGCGAGCGTGTGAATGACAATCGCGATGTACCGATACGAAGCTGATGCTCGCGCGTGGCTTGTCACCGCGTGACTGAGAAATTCGAAACGCCAGATTAAATCTGGCGTTTTTTTTGCTTTAGAATGCGAGACTCATCCTGCCGCGAGTCGCGGCGCCAGCTGGTATTGTTTCATGGCGCGTAACCTGATGTTTTTCCTGGTCGTGATCCTGGGTTTCCTGCTCGCGACGGTATTCGCCGCTCTGAACCCGGGGTTGATTACGCTGGACCTCGCATTCACGGAAGTCGAGGTGCAGAAGTCTCTAGCATTGACGGTCGCTTTCGGCGGCGGCTGGCTGTTCGGACTCGCATCCGCCGCGCTGGTATTGCTGAAGTCGGCCAGCGACCGACGGCGCTTGCGCAAGTCGCTCAGTCTGGCGGAGGCGGAGGTCAAGAGCCTCCGAAGCATGCCGATCCAAGATGCCGGCTGAGTCCACCTTCCTGCTGGCGGGGCTGCTATTCGTAGCCGCCGCCCTCGGATACGTTTTCGCCCGGTACGGCGAAACGGACGACGAAGACGAGACGCCGGAACAATTGAGTTCGGATTACCTGAAGGGCCTTAACTACGTTCTCAATGAGGAGCCCGACCGGGCCGTCGAAGTATTCACGCGCATGGCTGAACTCGATGACGACGCTCTCGAGACGCATTTCGCGCTCGGTAGCCTCTTCAGGAAGCGCGGCGAGGTCGACCGCGCCATTCGCGTCCATCAGAACCTGATGGCTCGCCCGAGTCTCAGTCAGGCGCACAAGGACCAGGCCGAGGATGCGTTGGCCGAGGACTACCTCAGCGCGGGACTCTTCGATCGTGCGGAGACCCTGTTCCTGAAACTCAGCGATTCTGCCGGCTATCGCGTTAAGGCGTTGCAGCGGCTGGTGCGCATCTATGAGGTGACACGGGAATGGGATCGCGCGATCGAGACGCGGGCCGAGCTGGATCGCACTCAGAAGGGCAGTGGGCAAAAGTCGACCGGGTCCCAGTTGGCGCATTACTATTGCGAACTCGCCGAGCAGGCGCGCGAGGAGCACGACATCGTTCGGACGCGCGCAATGCTGAAGCAGGCGGACAACTGTCGCGAAACCACCGTTCGCAGTCAGCTCGCCCGCGCCGATCTCGCCAGCGATACCGGCAAACATAAGGAAGCTGTTCGGCTCTACCAGAAAGTGATCAAGCAGGCGCCGAACCTGCTCGTAGACGTAGTCAGGCGGCTTGCGCGTTCTTATCGCGAGCTTGACGATGAGAAGGGATTCTCAACTTTGCTTAAAAAGCTGATCGACAGTGACGAACAGCATGTTGCGGCCATCGCGATGGCGACTGTTCAGGATCCCGGCATCGAAGATCCCGTCGCGCTCGATGCGCTGATTCGTTTCATATCTGCCGACGAGACGTTGAGTCGGCTGGTCGGAATCGAACGAATCGAACACGCGACACCCGCCGAGCGCACGCAAAACCTGGCGGATGTTCGGCAGGCGCTGCGCACGATTCTGGCGTCCAAGCCCGCGTATCACTGCACGGAATGCGGCTACGGGTGCCTGAGCCCGCAATGGCAATGTCCGGGCTGCCGTGCGTGGGAGACCGTGAAACCGGAAATCCGCATACGATTGGCGTGACGGGATCCTTTCCCGATTTTCGCGTCGGTTAATCGATTACAACTCCATCGATTTCCTTCCTAAGCTTTGACTGTTGGTTGCGCGGGGTGCGCAACATTGTTGAGGCTGAAGGAGATCATCATGAGAAATTCACTGCTATCGATCCTGATTGCATTGTTCCCCGTCTGTTTGCTCGCAGGACCGGTCGATCTGAACAAGGCAGATGCGGACACCATAGCGCGAGAGTTGAATGGGGTGGGAACGACACGTGCTCAGGCCATCGTCGAATACCGCAACGAGTATGGTTCGTTCGAGTCCGAAGAGGAGTTGCTCAATGTGACCGGGATCGGTCGACATATCCTCGAGGTCAACCGGACCAATATTATGCTCAGCAAGAGCGACTGACCCCGTAAGACTTTCGCGTGTCGGGCGAGCGGGCGCTGAGCCGTGGGCGAGTCTCCTTGCCGCGGCTCGGCACCGTCCGCCCGTTTTTTCTCGTGGATTCCAACGCCCCCGCGATTGCGGTGCTCCCAAATGCCCTGATCCGAGCGGTTTTCTGCCGACGTCATATCGCCCTTGCCAGACCAATTCTTGACCTTGAATGACCAGATTAGTTAACACCGTTTCCCTATCGTTTACCTCAGGCTCACTAACGAGGACAGAAAAATGCATGGACGACCTATGTTGGGTAAACATCGAATGGTAACGGTTGCGACGCGGATCGAGCCGCAGGAAGTCGAGAAGCTCAGGGAGCTTTCCGCGGAGTGTGGAATTTCGGTCTGCGCCTATCTTCGCGACCTGATTCGCCTTGAGCTGGGCCGCGCCAGGCGCATCGACCAGCTGGCAGCTCCTGTCAACAACAAAGGTATGACCGGCGACAGCGCCGCATTCGACATTGCCGTCTGACGGCATGGAAGAAGAACTGAACTCCCCCAAACTCTAGAGACCGCTTCGGCGGTCTTTTTTTTCGGAATAAGCGGGCTGACACAATTGGACAACTCTCTGATGTAAACGGACCGGTCGAACCGCTAAAGGTTTCGTATAGTAACGCTTCCCCCAAGGACATGGTCGTGACCCATCTCCCCCACGACATGGCCGTGTCGACTCCAAGCCCCGCAAGGATGCGGGGCTTTTCTTTTGTTGACCATAATTGACACGAGCCTGGTGTAAACAGATACGCGGCCGTTTACGTATCTCCGGCAACATAAGCATCACAACAATGTCGTGTGTTGATTGGAGAGAGTTATGAGTAATGTAAATACCAGAGTGGACCTCGAGGGAATCATTTTTCCCAACCGCGATGTCGCGCGAATCCTGCGCTCGACCTGCAGAGATCTTGCCGAAGTGGTGAGAGTCCTCGATGCAAAACGCCAGAGCGATATGGCAGGTCGTCTGCATACGCTGACGATTGAACTACGCCAGCTGGCATCCATTGCGGATCTACGGGCTGATGATCAGTCCCTGCTTCAAGGGTCCGATAGACCTGCGCACAACCCGGGATTCGCGGTAGCGCATTGATATAACGCGCCACGGTTTCGTTTTCGGCCCCGCCATGTGCGGGGCCTTTTTTTTTAAAGTGCGGCGTGCCGTTGTCGGCGGAGGCTAGATCAGGGTGGCGATGTCGATGCCGGTCGACACGCTGAAGGTGATAGCGACGATCTTCAGCAGGCGTTTCTGCGATGCATTGAGCTGGTCAGCGCGATCCTCCAGGGCCTGCAGTCGCCCCTTGATCAGCGCCGTGCCGTCCTCCGCGGCAGACCTGGATCGATGGTGTGCGCCTACGGCGATCGCTGTCGTTGCGGCGCCGCAAGCCGCGGCCGACTTGCTGAATTTGGCCAGGAAATCTCGTCTGTTCATTGCTAACAATCCTTGGTCGCCCGGAGTGGGTGCCGTTGTCCCTGAATCTCGATTATAGCGCCAATAGGCGGCTTTCAGAGGGCCGTAGACTTTCGCCCAGATGCGTCAAATCGAATCGCGCGATATTGAAAACGACAGCATTATGTCAAATTCTTATTGATGCACAGTGCAGCGCTGGAATAGCATCCCCAAACACGGCCGCTCCCGGTGACGCAAACTCCGTCGGCTGGCTAATAATAAAAACAGATTCCGCATTGCGAAAAATTTCGTGATTGTTTGTGATGGCGGAACAGTCCGATTGAGAGGGATCACATCGGTCATGCATCGTGCAAATCAAATTCTCGTAAACATCCTCTGCGGTCTCATCGTCGCAGTCGTGGCAGGCATTGCCGCGAATACCGCCAGGGGCCAAGACTTTAGCACTCAGATTGCGACAGACAGAGTGGAGCCGGTAAATGTAGTGATTGAGGTGCGGGATTTCTGACGGCAGTCGCTACAATGCAAAAAGCGACCAATCTGGTCGCTTTTATTGGACTGGCTCC
>CAZISL010000049.1:0-13041 GCA_964541975.1 uncultured Chromatiaceae bacterium
CCTCGTTCTCCTTCGCGGCGCGGAACGTCAGTTCCTGGTGCGCGCGGTGCATCGGGTTCCGGGTCTGGAACGCGACGACCTTGCGAAAGCCGAGCTTCTTGAAGCGCGCGCGCATTTCGGCAGGCGTGTCCCGGAGACCGCGGAAGTCATAGTGCATCGGCGCCTCGACACCGCGCAGCTTGCCGCCGAGATAGACCGGACCCGCGATATTGTTCAGGTAATTGACGGCCGGGTGCAGTTCGTCGTCCGTGCCGAACACTTCGCGGGCTTCAACCGCCTTGTCCGGCGTCCAGTTGTCGGTGACGTCCATCGTCGCGACGAGCACGCCTTCTTTGTCACGCAGCGCGATCGTCTGGCCCGCGTCGAGACTCGACGCGAATTCCTCGCTGACGTCCAGCGTGATCGGCATCGGCCAAAGGGTTCCGCCGGGGAGGTGCATATCCTTGACGACGCCGTCGTACTCCGCCTCGGTCAGAAACCCCTCGAGCGGGGAGAATGCGCCGTTCAGGATTAGCTCAATATCGCAAACCTGCCGATCGGTCAGGTCCCACGACACGTATTCGCGTGCCTTGTCTTTCTCCTGCTCGACTGCGTCGCCGTCGAGATAAAGATCCTTCAGTTCGCCGCCGTGCGGCGTTTTAAATGCACCCATGATGCTAGTCCTTCAATCGTCCTGATTTTGTAAAATCGTATGCTGAAAAAACATCGGCGCACCCGTCGGCGCGCCGTGTGTATATAAACATGTGTCGAGCCGTCGCTCGCACCGGAAGCCGTTAAAACGGTATGTCGTCATCGAACTCCGGTTCAGGCTGCGGTGCCGCAGAAGGCTGCGCCGCCTTTTGCCCGCCGCCCTGGAATCCACCGCCAGAAGCGAAATCACCGCCGGAACCGCCCCGGCCACCGAGCATCTGCATATCGCGTGCCCGGATCTCTGTTGTGTAACGGTCGTTGCCATCACGGTCCTGCCATTTGCGCGTCTGCAACTGGCCTTCAATGTAGACCTGCGAACCCTTCTTCAGGTATTCGCCCGCGATCTCGGCCAGACGGTCGAACATGACGACCCGATGCCATTCGGTCTTTTCCACGCGCTCGCCGGTCTGCTTGTCTTTCCAGGAGTCTGTCGTCGCGACGCTGAGATTCGTCAGCGCGCTGCCGCTCGGCATGTACTTCGTTTCCGGATCCGAACCGAGATTTCCGACCAGGATGACTTTATTTACACCACGAGCCATGTTGGCACCCCCGCAAGCGACTGTTTCTTAAGGCTTTAATTATTCTCTCGCAACTGGTTGGCCACGAGGGCTGCATATTGTATGTCGGCGCCCACGAAAACACACCTGCGAATCCAACATAAGCATATATATTAGTGTCGATGGATCAATTTTGGTCCGGGTTGACGAAACGACGTATAGTAATTTGTTCGGCTCGCGACGGCGGCGAGCGCAGCCCGGTCACCAATTTCATGCAGCAAATCAGCATCCGCGGTGCGCGGACCCACAATCTCCGGAATATCGACCTCGACCTGCCGCGAGACCGGCTGATCGTGATCACCGGGTTGTCCGGGTCGGGCAAGTCATCCCTGGCCTTCGACACGATCTACGCCGAGGGACAGCGGCGCTACGTCGAATCGCTGTCCGCTTACGCGCGCCAGTTCCTGTCGATGATGGAGAAGCCCGATGTCGACCATATCGAGGGCCTGTCACCGGCGATCTCGATCGAGCAGAAATCGACGTCGCACAATCCGCGTTCGACCGTCGGCACCGTTACGGAAATCTACGATTACCTGCGCCTGCTGTTCGCGCGCGCCGGCACCCCGCGCTGCCCGGACCACGGCGAGGACCTCGAGGCGCAGACGATCAGCCAGATGGTCGACCAGGTACTCGCGGTCGAGGAAGACACGCGCCTGATGCTGCTCGCGCCAGTCGTTCAGAATCGCAAAGGCGAGCATGTTCAGTTGCTCGCGGAACTCCAGGCGCAGGGCTTCGTCCGAGCGCGCATCGACGGCGAGGTTTATGAACTCGACGATCCACCGAAGCTGGACCTGCGTCGCAAGCACACGATCGAGGTCGTCGTCGATCGCATCAAGGTACGCGACGACATGGGTCTGCGGCTGGCGGAGTCCTTCGAGACGACGCTAAAGCTCGCCGATGGCATCGCGAAAGTCGCGCCGATGGATGGGAATGCCAAGGACGAGATGCTGTTCTCCGACCGATTTGCGTGCCCGATCTGTAGTTACAGCATCGCCGAACTCGAACCGCGGCTGTTTTCTTTCAATAACCCGGTGGGCGCATGTTCGGCATGTGACGGGCTCGGCGTCAGTCAGTTCTTCGACCTCGACCGCGTCGTCCGTAATCCCGAACTGAGCCTGGCCGGCGGCGCCGTGCGTGGTTGGAACCGTCGCAATATCTACTATTTCGCACTGATTCAATGTCTGGCGGATCACTACGCTTTCGACATTGAAGCGCCATTCCAAACACTGCCGGAGGACATCCGCAAGATCCTGTTATATGGCAGCGGCGACGAAGAGATCGAGTTTCATTACAAGAGTCCGCGCGGCATGCAGGTCAAGCGCACGCATTCGTTCGAGGGCATCCTCCCGAATCTCGAGCGCCGCTATCGGGAGACCGACTCGGGCATGGTGCGCGAGGAACTCGCCAAGTACCTCAGCGTGCAGCCCTGCCCTTCCTGTAAGGGCAGCCGGCTGAACACGGCAGCGCGCAACGTATTTATCAGCGAGCGCTCGATTCCCGAAATCACGGCGATGTCCGTGAACCAGGCGCTCGAGTTTTTCGACACCATGAAGCTGGCGGGATGGCGCGGCGAAATCGCGGCGAAGATCTTCAAGGAGATTCGCGACCGATTGAAGTTCCTCGGTGATGTCGGCCTCGAGTACCTGAGCCTCGACCGCAGTGCCGAGACGCTGTCGGGCGGGGAAGCGCAGCGCATCCGCCTCGCGAGCCAGATCGGCTCGGGACTCGTCGGCGTCATGTATATCCTGGACGAGCCATCGATCGGCTTGCACCAGCGCGACAACCGTCGCCTGCTCGACACGCTGGTACACCTGCGCGACCTCGGCAATACGGTGATCGTGGTCGAACATGACCAGGAAGCGATCCTGTCTGCCGACTACGTCGTCGACCTTGGACCGGGCGCGGGCGTGCACGGCGGCGCGATCGTCGCCGCAGGCAAGCCGGACGAGATCCTGCGCAACAAGGATTCGCTGACCGGTCGTTACCTGTCCGGCGACATGCAGATCGACGTCCCTGGTTTTCGTCGCGAGTTCGATCCGCAGCTCGTGCTGACAATCCAGGGTGCATCCGGCAATAACCTGCGCGACGTCAACGTGAACATTCCGCTTGGCGTCATGACCTGCGTGACGGGGGTCTCCGGCTCGGGCAAGTCGACACTGATCAACGACACGCTGTATCGCGCCGCCGCCGAGATCCTGAACAAGGCCAGTCATGACCCGGCACCGCACACGGGTATCGAAGGAATCGAACACGTCGATCGCATTATCGACATCAGCCAGCGGCCGATCGGCCGCACGCCACGCTCGAACCCCGCGACCTACTCGGGTTTGTTTACGCCCGTCCGTGAGCTGTTCGCCGGAACGCAGGAGGCGCGGTCGCGTGGATTGAAACCGGGACGCTTCAGCTTCAACGTAAAGGGCGGACGTTGCGAGGCTTGTCAGGGCGACGGGGTGATCCGCGTCGAAATGCACTTCCTGCCCGACGTCTACGTGTCGTGCGACGTCTGCAAGGGCCAACGCTACAACCGCGAGACTCTGGAAATCAGGTACAAGGGCAAGAACATTCACGAAGTCCTGGACATGACGGTCGAGGACGCGCTCGAGTTCTTCAAGAACGTGCCGGTAATCTCGCGCAAGTTGCAGACGCTCGTCGACGTGGGCCTGTCGTACATCCGGCTCGGCCAGAATGCCACGACCCTGTCCGGCGGCGAGGCGCAACGCATCAAGCTGGCGAAGGAGCTGTCGAAGCGCGCCACCGGCAACACGCTTTATATCCTGGATGAGCCTACCACCGGCCTGCATTTCCATGACATCGCGCACCTGCTCGAGGTATTACAGCGTCTGCGGGATCAGGGGAATACGGTCGTCGTGATCGAACACAATCTCGACGTGATCAAGACGGCAGACTGGATCATCGACCTCGGACCGGAGGGCGGCGAAGGCGGCGGCCGCGTCATCGCCGAGGGTACGCCGGAACACGTCGCGACAATCTACGCATCGTTCACCGGACGATATCTCGCGCCGGTTCTTGCCAGTCAGGACCGGAAACTGACGCGTCAGGCCGGTTAGGGCCCGCAAGTTCCCGCGTTCCGGGGTGCGAGTTGCATGAAAACCCTGACACTCTCCCTGCTACTGTTTTTGGCTTGGAGTGCTTCGTCAGCGGACCGTGACACCAGGGTCGAGTTTCGTAAGGAGTACGTTGACGGACGATACGGGCAGATCCATCTACTCGTATCGCGGCCGCTGTCGAACGGGGACCTGGAAACGCCGATGGTGTGTTTCGCGCCGAACCCGATGGCCGGCCGTTATTTTCGCGTCTTCATGCAGGAACTCGGCAGCGATCGCATCATGATCGCGCCGGACTATCCCGGACTCGGCGAGTCGGATCCGCCGCCCGAGGCGCCCGACATGGCGGGTTACGCCGGCGCGATGGCCGATGCCATCGAAGCACTGGGTTTCGGATCCAACGATCAGAGCAAAGTCGACGTATGCGGTTATCACACGGGTGCGATGGTCGCGATCGAACTCGCGGTTTCGCGTCCCGATCTCGTCAATAAAGTTCTTCTGATGGGCGTGCCTTATTACACCGGCGCCGCGCGCGCGGAGCAGTACGAAGCGAACGTCGCGGAAGAACCACTGCACGAAGAGTTCGGCAGCCTGGGCAAGTGGTGGAAGTTCACTGTGACCGACCGGCAGGACGGCGTCACGCTCGAACGTGGCTACGACAACTTCGTCGATGTACTGAAGCCGAAGTATCGACATCATTGGCCGTACAAAGCGGTGTTTTCCTACCCAGCCGAAGAGCGGGCCGCTCTGGTCCGGCAGCCGGTTCTGGTACTGAATACGCACGGTGGCCTGGAGGAGCAGACGCGGGCCATCGCACCGCTGTTTTCCGACGCGACCCTGATCGAGGTTCCCGAGTTACACCACGGTATCTTCGACGTCGGGGCCGATATTCTCGCCGAACATGCACGCCCGTTTCTGGATGGCGCGTCGGCGCCGGAGGGGCCTGATTAATCCAGTGATTCGATGATGGAAACGACTCTGGTGCGCAAATCATCGATCGCGGCTTCGATGGCGTCGATCGATTCGGGCGCTTTCCCGAGACCGCTCCAGTTCTGACTCCAGACCGCAGCGCAACGAGCAGGCTGATGATTGCGACCGAGTGTCGACCGATCTGCGACCCGAAGCCCCTGGCATGTCACCTCCTATTTCTTGACGACCAGCTGCACCCCGTCGCGGACCGTCAACAGCACGTTCTCGACACGGTCGTCCGCGACGATCGTGTCGTTTAACCTGGCAATGGCCTCCGTATCCTCGTCGGCAGGCTCCAGCACACGACCGGACCACAGCACGTTATCGATCAGGATGACGCCACCGCGCCGAGTCCGGGCGAGAACGGCTTCGTAATATGCCGGGTAGTTCTGCTTGTCGGCATCGATAAACGAAAAGTCGATCGGTTCGTCGATCGACGCAATCGTTTCGAGTGCTGGACCGAAACAAAGTTCGATCCTGCTACCGAACGGACTCGCGTCGAATGCGGCCTGTGCCATATCTCGCGCGTCGGGATCGATCTCGCAGGTCACGATCCTGCCGTTCTCCGGCAAACTCTCGGCCATCGATAATGCCGAGTAACCGGTAAATGTGCCGACCTCCAGGATCAGCCGCGGATTACATAGACGGACGAGTAGCTTCAACAGGCGGCCTTCGAGCCGCCCGGTCAACATCTGCGGGTATTGCATCTGCGCATGCGTGCGCTCCTCGAGTTCGCGCAGTTGTCGCGGCTCGGGTTGCGTTTTGTCGCGCGCGTATCGTTCGATCGCTTCGATCACGAGTGGCTTCATGTTTTTCTACCCTGATTGCCCTTGTTCATACACCGGGACTTCACTGCGAACCGTCTGGGGATTTGGCCACCCTTTCCTTGGCCCGGTGCTTCGCCAGTCGCCGGGCCGCGTCCTGCATGTCTTCGACCCCGTCACTCTCATCGACGATCTCGAGGCCCAGCAGCGTCTCGATAGTATCTTCCATCGTCAGGATACCGTCGACGCCCCCGTATTCATCGACGACCAGCATGATCTGCGCCCGCACCCGCTGAAACTCACGCAGCGCCTGGGACAGCGTCATGCGCTCTGTCAGGGCGCCGATGTCGCGCCGAAAATCCTCCAGTGACCGATCTTTTTCTCCATGCGCCTTTGCCACCAGGAGATCATGGCGCAGCACGAAACCGGTCACATCGTCCTTATCTTCCTTGTAGACCGGTATGCGCGAAAATCGGACGCCCTCGTGATGCTCGTGGAATGCCTCGACCGTCATAGCCTGCGGCAAAGAGAAGATGACCGTTCTCGGCGTCATCGCGTCTGCGACACGCGTGCTTCTCAACCGCAGAAGACTCTGCAGCATTCGGGCCTCCTGCAGTCCGAGCTGCCCCTCGCTGGCGCTCAGTTCGGCCATCGCCGCTAACTCGCGCCGACTGAATCCCGACAACCTCGGACCCTCTGTTCCATGGTGCATAAACGCCTGCGACATTCTGACAAATGGGTACAGCAGCCAGACCAGCGCTTTGAGCCCATACGCGACCGCGGGCGCGAGTTGCTTCCAGTACGTCGCGCCGAGCGTCTTGGGGATAATTTCAGAAAAAATAAGAATGAGGAGCGTCAGAATCGCCGACGCGATGCCGACATAGCCGCTGCCGAAAACAGCGGCAGCCTGGGCACCGGCGCCGGCCGCGCCGATTGTATGGGCGATCGTGTTCAGCGTAAGGATCGCGGCCAACGGTCGATTGATAGTCTCGACCTGCTCGCGCAGCAGTCGACCCGCCGAATCGCCGTCCTTCTCGAGAACCGCGATGTATGCGGGCGTCACGCTCAGTATCACCGCCTCCGCGATGGAGCACAGAAACGAGAAGATCAGCGCGATTAGTACATATGTTATGAGCAAGATCATTTGGGCTAGCCACCACAGGACTAGAATCAGGCGACAAAGCAGCCTTCGATGATTGGAAGTTTCGTTTTCGAGACCGTGGCCCGCAGGGACGCGGGCCTCGAGCCTACAGGGACGTATTCACGGCGGGTCTCGAAAACGAATCTTCCGATCGTCGAAGGCATTCCGAGCACTATCACAACGGGCGGATACCGACAGCATGTCGGATCTTCTCCATGAACGGCACCGATATTTCCCGCGCGCGTTCGGCGCCCTTTTTCAAGACACCCTCGACGTACCCGGGGTCATCGATCAAGCGGTTGTACTCGTGACGTGCATCCTTCAAGTGTTCGTTCAGGTACTCGAAGAGTCCCTGTTTGCAGTGGCCCCAGCCAATTCCCTCCGCGAATTTGCGGCGCATGTCATCGACTTCGGACTCCGTCGCAAACGCCTGGAAGATCTCGAAGAGCGTACTGCCCTCGGTGTCCTTCGGCTCTCCCGGCTCCAGCGAATTCGTCTTGATCTTCATGATCAGCTTACGGAATTTTTTCTCGGGCTCGAACAGCGGGATCGTGTTGTTGTAGCTCTTGCTCATCTTCCGTCCGTCGAGGCCGGACAACACCGCCGTACTGTCGTCGATGACCTCTTCGGGCAACACGAACAGATCTTCGAATACATGATTGAATCGTTGCGCGATGACGCGCGCCATCTCGACATGCTGCTTCTGGTCCTTGCCGACCGGCACCTTGTGCGCGTTGAACAAAAGAATGTCGGCTGTCATCAGCACCGGATAACCGAAGAGCGCCATCGTAATGCCCTTGTCGGGATCCTTCTGGCCGCCCTCCTCGTTCGCCGCGACCGCCGCCTTGTAGGCGTGCGCGCGATTCATCAGACCCTTCGCCGTCACCGAACTGAGGATCCACGTAAGCTCCGGGATCTCGGGAATATCCGTCTGCCGGTAGAAGATCGAGTGATCGGTATCGAGGCCCAGCGCCAACCACGTCGCCGCCACTTCGAGGCTGGATCGATGCACTGCGTCGGGCGACTGATTCTTGACCAGCGCGTGGTAGTCCGCGAGAAAATAGAACGTGTTGACGTCATCGCGCCGGCTCGCGGCGATCGCCGGGCGGATTGCGCCGGCGTAGTTGCCGAGGTGGGGCGTACCGGTCGTCGTGACGCCGGTCAGTACGGTTTCTTTGGCCATTGACAAATTATAGAGTAGTCCGATGGTCGACACTGCAGACAAACGACTGATCGAACTCTACCCGCGACATTTCGACGTCATCCGCCAACGTTTCGAGAACGCGCTGCACGAATGCGGTTTCGACGCGGTCGTGATCGGCGCCGGCGTCGAAGTCATGCGCTTTCTCGACGATCAGGCGCACCCGTTCATTCCGAATCCGCATCTCGTCTTGTGGCTGCCGTTGCTCGCGCATCCGCAGTCCTGCCTCGTATTCGTGCCGGGCGAACGCCCGCGCCTGCTGATCTTTCGCCCGGATGACTACTGGCACAAGCCGTCCCCGATCCCGGGTGCGCCGTGGCAAGATCACTTCGACGTCGAAATCATGACGGCAACGGAGCAGATCGATAAGGCGCTGGTTGCATTGCCGGAGCACACGGCGTTCCTCGGCGATCCCGAGCAGTGGGATCATCCGGCCGGCGACACGAACAACAATCCGGGTCAGCTGCTGAATCACCTGCACTACTTTCGTCCGTTCAAGACCGATTACGAAATCGAGTGCATCCGCCTGGCGACGCGCCTCGCGGTTCCGGCGCATCGCGCGGCCGAGAAGTCGTTCCGCAACGGGCAGAGCGAATACGATATCTGGCTCGCGTTTCTGGCCGCCTGCCGCCAGACGGTGGCAGAACTCCCGTACCCGGCGATCATCGCCAAGAACCGCAACGGCGCAGTCCTGCACTACCAGCACTACGATCGTGACGATGACCGGTCCGACAGCCTGCTGATCGACGCAGCGTGCGCCGCCTGCGGCTATGCGAGCGATATTACCCGGACTTACTCGACCGACGAACGTTTTTCGCAAATGATCAGCGACCTGGATCGCGAACAGCAGCGGATGGTAGCGGAGGTCTCGGCCGGAAAGCCGTTCGCCGAACTGCATGACTTCGCTCACCGCCGAATTGCCCGCCTCCTCAGCGACTGGAACCTGGTCGCCGGCGACCCCGATCACTTCGTCGAGCGCGGTATCACGACAGCGTTCTTTCCGCATGGCCTCGGACACTTCCTGGGCATCCAGGTTCATGAAGTCGGCGGTTCCTTCGCCGACACCGAGGGGACGGAAATCCAGCGGCCGCCCGAGTACCCGCACCTGCGACTCGTTCGTACGCTCGAGGCCGGACAGGTGCTGACGATCGAGCCCGGAATCTATTTCATTGACTCGTTGCTCGAGAAACTGCGCGCGGGCGACGCCGGGGCGGACGTGGACTGGGGCCAGATCGAATCGCTGAAGAGGTTCGGTGGCATTCGCATCGAAGACAACGTCGTCGTGCGTGCCGACGGGCCGGAGAACCTGACGCGGGCGGCCTTCGCCGGCCCGTCACTTCATTGACCTGAACGCTGCCAAGGCGCGCTCCCGGGCAACCGAATGCTCGACGATCGGCTCGGGGTAGTCCCGGCCGATCGCAATGCCGGCGTCGGCGAGCACGTCGCGAGAAGCATTCCACGGCTCATGCAGGTATTTCGTTGGAATTCCTGTGAGCTCGGGCACCCAGCGACGCACGTAAGCGCCATCGGGATCGAACTTTTTGCCCTGCACGATCGGGTTGAAAATGCGAAAGAACGGCGCGGCGTCTGCACCGCTGCCGGCCACCCATTGCCAGCCTGCCGAGTTATTGGCGAGATCGGCATCCACAAGCGTATCCCAGAACCATGCCGCTCCGTCCTGCCACGGAATCATCAGGTGCTTGACCAGGAACGACGCGGCGATCATGCGAACGCGGTTGTGCATCCAGCCCGTGTCCCACAGTTCGCGCATCCCGGCGTCGACCAGCGGGTAGCCGGTCAGCCCGCGTTGCCAGCGGCGCAGGGCGTCCTGATCGGAGCGCCACGGGAACTTCGAAAACTCCGGGCGAAAAGGCTGCTCCGGCAAATCCGGCCAGTGCGTTAGCAGGTGATACGAGAACTCGCGCCAACCGATCTCGCGCAGCCAGGCCTCGCCGCCGCGCGCCAGCCGGGAATCGAAGTGGAGCTCGGAGTTCACGGCGTGCCATACCTGCCGGGGGCTGATCTCGCCGAAGTGCAGATGCGCGGATAACCGGGAGGTGCCGCGCAAATCCGGCCGGTCGCGCCGTTCGTGGTACGCGCCGACGGCCTTTCCGGTAAACGCCCGCAACGCCGCGTTCGCGCCCACTTCGCCGGGCTGCCAGTGGTCGCGCAGACCGCCGGCCCAGTCGGGTGAATCCGGCAACAGCGACCAATCGTCGACTCGGTCAGACGCCAGCGAGTGACCCGAGAAATCGATGCTCGGCGGGGCAGCTTTCGGAGCACCAGGATCGGGCTCGCGCAGGCACGCCTTCCAAAAGGGGCTGAACACACGGAAAGGCTCACCGGCCTTCGTGTTCACCTGACCAGGCTCGAACAGCAGGTTGCCGCCGAATCGCCTGACCGCGACGCGCGAGGACAACGCGTCATTGACGCGTTCTTCCAAGTCGGACGCATGCGGCTCGTAGCATCGCGTGAAACACAATTCGTCCGCCTGAGTCTCCTCTATGAGCCGCGCCAGCTCGGCGCAACTATCACCGCGTCGAAGAACGAGGCGTCCTCCAAGCGCACGAATCCCGTCGGACAGACTCGCCAGGCTATGATGCAGCCACCAGCAACTCGCACCGCCGGGCGGCCATCGCCCGACATTCGAATCATCGAGGATGAACACCGGGATTATGGGCTTGCCGGCGTTCGCAGCGGCGTGGAGTGCGCGGTTATCGGTCAGTCGCAGATCCGACCTGAACCAGAGTATGACGGCGCCGGGCATAGCCTGGTTTGTCGCGCGGGTATTCATTGCTGCTTTGTACGCGCGGACAAAGGCAATCGGATGACCCCGCTAGTCCTCGGTGTACTGCAACTGTGCCCCGACCGTCTGGCCAATGTCCAGGTCTTGAACGACCCAATCGTCGAGGCCGGCACGGGAGAGCCCGTCAAGCATTGATTCACCGAGCCTGGCGATCTCGTCGTCGAGCGAGTCGACGCCGAGCGACAACATGAAGAAACCTTCGCCGTTGGCGGCGAGGAAATCCGCGGGCGCGCCGGATCCCGTCGGCTGCACCAGCACGATCCACGCGTCATCGAGTTGAAATCGTGCGATGTCGACACCGCGGCCATCCAGGCGATCGCGAGAATCGCAGCTACGCCCGAGAATCCGCTCCCAGGCCGGGATCGCGACGGCAAGATCCCGCACGACGAAGTTGATGTGATGAATGCTTCGAACCATCGCCGCAGCCCCGTGACTAAGACCAATAAAATCTCAGCAAAAATAACATATTATGGGCATCGGGCCGCTGTGCGATGAGTCGTTGAATTTCCGGCGCGGGCCGAACCCATATTTGTTAGATTAGCCAAATCTTATATTCACCGGAGCTCGTCTTGCCCCGACGCTACGACTTCAAATATCTATTCCTGACCACTTTCGCGGCCGCAACGCTGACGGCCTGCGGCGGTTCGGAACCCGAGCGCGCCGGCGGCATGTTCGGCAGCGGTCCGGTTGCGGTCATCGTGACCGAGGTTGCGGCGCAGAACTATACGGATCGATTCACCGCCCTGGGCACTGCCCGCGCCAACGAATCGATCGAAGTCACGTCGCGGATCTCCAGCGTCGTGACCGGTATCCATTTCGAGGAAGGCCAGCGCGTCAAGGCCGGCGACCTGCTCGTCGAACTCGACAACGCCGAGATTCGCGCGCAGCTGAACATGGCCGAGGCCTCGCTGAAGCAGAAGCGCAGCCAGTTCCGCCGCAGCCAGACGCTCGGCCAGACGCGAGTCGTCTCCGACGCGGAACTCGAGGAACTCGAGGCCGGCGTACTGATGGTCGAAGCGGAGGTCCGCGGTGCACAGGCGCGGCTCGACAACTCCTATATCAGGGCGCCGTTTTCGGGCACGGTCGGATTGAGGCAGATCAGTCTCGGCGACCTCGTCGGCCCGGAAACAATGATCACGACACTGGACGATACCGACACGATCAAGCTCGACTTCACGATCCCCGAAATCTTCCTGGCGAGCCTCGAGCCCGGCATGCCGATCGAGGCGCGCAGCAATGTATTTCGTGACCGTATTTTCACCGGCGTGATCAGCTCGATCGACACCCGCATCGACCCGGTCACGCGCTCGCTTACCGTGGTCGCCGGCATGCCGAACGCAGATGGTTTGATGCGGCCTGGAATGTTCCTGACCGTCGGGGTCGAGAAGGAACGCGAGAACGTGTTGCTGATCCCGGAAGAGGCGCTCGTCCCCAGGCAGGGACGCCAGTTCGTCTACGTGATCGAGGACGGGAAGGCCATCGAAAAACAGGTGGAGCTCGGAGCGAGAGCGCCCGGCCTCGCGGAAATTCGTAGCGGCCTCTCGGCCGGGGACACCATCGTGACCGAGGGCACGCAGAAAGTACGCAACGGAGCGGTGGTCGAGATCGTCTCGGCATCCTGAACAAGCCAACATGCTGATCTCCGACATCTCAGTCCGCCGCCCGGTCTTCGCGGCCGTGATCAGTCTCGTACTCGTCATCGTCGGCCTGCTCGCGATCGACCGTCTCGCCGTGCGCGAGTACCCGGACGTCAATCCTCCGGTCGTCGCCGTCCAGACTTTCTACCGCGGCGCATCTGCCGAAGTCATCGAACGCCGGATCACGCAGGTTATCGAAGACGAGATCGCC
>CAZISL010000050.1:0-10314 GCA_964541975.1 uncultured Chromatiaceae bacterium
ACGGAGGCGTTCGGCGCGTTTGCCGCCGCGGGTGTCACCCGTGTCGTCGTCGACGTTCGTTATAACGGCGGCGGACTCATCAACATTGCGGATCAGTTTGCCAGCCTGCTCGCCGGCCCGGCGAATGTAGGCATGGTCGCGTCGCACACGCGCTACAACTCGGCGAACTCCGCGTCGAATCGTATGACGACGTTTTTGCCTCAGGCCAATTCGCTCGACCTCGATTCGATCGTCTTCATCACCACCGATGGCTCCGCCTCGGCGACCGAACTCGTCATCAATGCGCTCGAACCCTACGTCGACGTTGCACTGGTCGGCGCGCAGACCTTTGGCAAGCCGGTCGGCCAGAATGGCGTGGACTTCTGCGACCAGCGGCTGCGACTCGTCGCGTTCGAGGTCGTCAACGTCAACGAGTCTGGCGGCTACTTCGACGGCCTGCCGGTCGACTGCCCGGCCGACGATGTCCTGTCGTTGCCGATCGGCGATGAGTTCGAGGACTCGTTGGCGACGGCGCTGACGCGCATCGTGACCGGCTCCTGCCCGATCGCCGGCAAGCCGGGCGGTGCACGATTGATGTCGGTCGAGCAGAAACGCCAACGCGTCAGGGTGCAAGGCAACTCCGCCGCACGAGAATTCTCACACGCCTACTAGCCGACCGAGCTCCCGGAGAAGCACGTGCTGAACCTCGCCATCGTCCTGATCGCCGCCGGGCTCGCCGCCGCGGGTAGCGACGGTGGCTACGCGATCGAAGGCATCCCCATATTCGCCATCTGCGTCGCGATCGCGTTCATCGTGCAATGGATTGCCTTCGTCCCCGCCTGGATGGGGCGGACCGAGAAGTATTACGACCTGGTTGGCAGTTCGACCTACATCGTCACGATCCTCGTCGCCGTCGCGCTGAGCCCGGTGCGCGACGCGCGGTCGTACCTTCTGCTCTGCCTGGTCCTGCTCTGGGCGCTGCGACTCGGTGCGCATCTTTTTCGCCGGGTCCTCGTCGCCGGCTCGGACCGTCGCTTCGACGCTATCAAGCGAGACTTCGGGAAATATCTCGTCGCGTGGACGACTCAGGGCCTGTGGGTGTCGTTCTCACTGGCGGCCGCGCTGGCGGCGGTCACGTCGACCAGCCGACATGATATCGGCGCCTTCGCGGTCATCGGCGCATCGCTATGGGTCTGCGGTTTCGCTATCGAAGCCGTCGCCGATCGACAGAAGCGCCGGTTCCGCGCGGATACCAATAACCACGATCGATTCATCAGCAGCGGTCTGTGGGCCTGGTCGCGGCACCCGAATTATTTCGGCGAAATCATGCTGTGGCTCGGCATCGCCATCATTGCGCTACCGAACCTCGTCGGATGGCAATGGGTGACGATGCTATCGCCAATGTTCGTCTACCTGTTGTTGACGCGCATCAGCGGCATTCCGATTCTCGAGGAATACGCGGATAAAAAGTGGGGCGGCAACGAAGACTATGAGGCTTATAAAATGCGAACGTCGGTCCTGTTGCCCCGGCGCCCGCGCTGAAGCCCGTTACGAACAGACGCGCGACAGACCATATTTTTCGCGGGATTCGCCGAGCGACTCCAGGCCTTTGCGCATAGCGGCTTCGGCGTCCGCCTCGGTCTTCAACTTGCGATCCATTTTGATCAGGTCCGGAAAGCGCGCACGAGCTTCATTCTCGCGCCGCTGATCCGCGTCGCTCAGCACCTCGACCCACAGTCCCGCCAGCGCGTAGTCACGGTTCTTCGACGCCTGCGCGAGCTTCGCGTTCGCCGCGGCGACCTCATACTTGCAGTCGGCCAGCGCGACGATGCCGTTATAGGCATCGTCGCCGATTTCCTCCCGGAGCTTCTGCAGTTCAACTTCGTTCTGGTCCGCCTGCTGCTGGGCGGCCGCCTTGTCGGCTTTCGAACCGCTCATGCCACCGACGACCGCACCCGCGGTGCCGCCATACACGGCGCCGCGCGCGGCCCCGTCGACGACGTCGCCGCCGAACACCAGCGCGCCAACCATGCCGCTGACGGCGCCGGCCAGGGCGCCGGTCCCTGCCCCTTCGGCCGCACCCTTGGATGCCTGGCTGTCGGACGCACAGCCGCTGACGATACCGGCCAGGCACGCCGCGAGAACCACACCGGCAAGTGCCGAACGGAAATTCGAAACCGAGAATCTCTGCGCCATGGCCGTCAGCCTCCTGTGTGAACGACAGCGGTTTACCGGCAATCGTAGCACTACGGCGGCGGCCGCACGCGTGTGCCAACCGACCCCGGACCGGAAGATCAAAATCCCGTTTGAGTCCGCCGGCCCGATAACGTTAGAATGCGCACCCGCCGCGGGAACACGACCCCGCCGGCTGTCGCGAATGTTGCAGAATCAATCGCTTACGATTTGTTGAAGATCGGGACGCGCCCGTAGCTCAGTTGGATAGAGTGTCTGGCTACGAACCAGAAGGTCGGGAGTTCGAATCTCTCCGGGCGCGCCAATAATAAAAAAGGGTCACCTTGCGTGGCCCTTTTTTATTATCGGGGTGACTGTGAGTTCCGATTCGAACTCCATAGTTCGACTCGGGTCCAGCAGATGCAACGCGCAGCGGTGCAGATGATGGGGAGAGGACGCGGCCGCCGAAGGCGGCAAGTCAATCTCTCCGGGCGCGCCAATAATAAAAAAGGGTCACCTTGCGTGGCCCTTTTTTATTATCGGGGTGACTGTGAGTTCCGATTCGAACTCCATAGTTCGACTCGGGTCCAGCAGGTGCAACGCGCAGCGGTGCAACTGGTGGGGAGAACGACGCGGCCGCCGAAGGCGGCAATTTAAGCTCCACCCAATTGTCCGGAGTACTCGTCGTACCATTCTTTGAGCGGTGGGAGGCACATGCGAAAATTGGCTGGTCACTTTGGGAGGCGGACACTGCGCCGGCAGGAGTCAAAGACGATGACGATGGATTCTTGGCTGGTATCGGCCTAGGTGTGACAGTTTGGGATCGATGGCATTTCCGCTTGGAGTACCAAGCGGTCAATCTACAAGAGTGTTCCTATTTTGAATCCTGCCCCGGTCCCGACCCCGGCACCTTGGACAGCTTCGCCGTCGAATTGCATTATAGGTTCGGCGCCGGTTGGAAATGACCGTTCGAACCAACGCATGTAGTCGGTTGAGTTTCGCGTCAGTTCGTGATGTTAACTTGCTGTCACGCGTCAAGTGCGATAGTTTGTCGTTACACGAAGACTCCCGATGACGCAAAAAACGACGCGAATACATTCGCCTAAGGGGAGTCGTAACCATGCATAGTTTCCTGCGCTTGATCGCAAGGCGATCACTGAAGTTTTTCTTCATCCGAGTCCTGTTACTCGCCGCCCTCATGCTGCCTTTGACTGCAGGAGGAGCGCCGATTGAGTACCTGGTTCATATCAGCGTTGACGGCCTCCGCCCGGATGCCATTACCACGCTCGGTCCGGCCAGTGCGCCAAATTTCTATCGTTTACGCACAGAGGGCGCGTTTACCGATAATGCGCGGACCGATGTTGATTACACCCGCACCCTGCCAAACCATACGAGTCAGCTCACCGGGCGCGGGGTCAGCGGGGCCAGTGGGCACAACTACACCTCAAACGTCATGCCTCCGCCATCGCTGACCATTCACAGCAATAAAGGGGAGTACGTCAATAGTGTCTTTAATGTTGCCCACGATAATGGACTCTCCACGGGCCTGTATGCGAGCAAAGACAAGTTCGTGATTTTCGACCAAAGTTACGGTGAGCAAATCGATTCCTATCGCTACAACGCCAATACCGGCAGCCTTGTCAGCGACTACCTCGCGGCGATGGCCAGCAACCCGTTTCAGTACAGCATGCTCCACCTACGCGATCCTGACTCTGCCGGGCACGCCTCGACCTGGAATCTGACGCCAGGCAGCAGTTATCTCAACTCCGTGGCCGCCATCGACGACATACTCGGCGATGTGCTCGACACCATCGAAAGCGATACGGCACTCTTCGGCAGCACAGCGATCATCCTCACGTCAGATCACGGTGGTCGGCTCGGAATGTTTGGGCATGACCCGGCGATCGACGGCGAGAACTACACCATACCCTTTTATGCCTGGGGTTCTGGTGTTGCCGCCGGCGTCGATCTCTATTCGCTCAATCTATTGAGCCGCAACGATCCCGGCACGGCTCAACCCGCCTACACCGACCCGAATCAGCCGATCCGCAACGGTGACGCCGCAAATCTGGCGCTTGACCTGCTCGGCCTCGGACCCGTTCCGGGATCGACCATTAATGCTCTGCAGGATCTAAATGTTTCGGTGGTCCCAATCCCCGCCGCCGCATATCTATTCGGCTCCGCCCTCGGCCTGCTCGGCTGGGTCAGGCATAGATCAGCCTGATCTCCAGATTTGGAGGTAAAGACGACCCCGATCACCGCCGGTTTATCTTGCCTCACGAAGGACCGCTATTTGGCTGCCGATTCAACCGGTCGATGCACCGCGCAGCGCTGACGCCAGTTCGTCACCGATCAATAAGCTGTGCCTCGAGCCCACCGAACGGCTTGACGCCGAACAGGTCCGCGTGAAAATGCATGAATGCGGCATACGCGACGATCGCCAGAATAATGCGCCACCAGCCGAGTTCACCAGTCTCGAATTGATTGCGTCCCTGCGCGATGGCAACGAATGGTATGACGGACGTCTGATTCGCGAACTCGCGCCACTTTTCACCCATCGACATGGCGCGCTTCGTGTCGATCGAGAACGCGCCGACGGACACCAGCAAAAACATACTCCCGAACAGCATCAGAGAAGCCAGATCACCGTTAACGACGAGGTGAACCAACGCCCATAGACCGACGCCCATCAGAAACGGATGTCGCGTCACGCGCAGGATGCCTGTTACGACATCGTCTTTGTCGAGAAGTCCCTCGGCGCCGACGAGCGTTGGACTCGGCGTCGTCAAACCGACCACGACCAGCAGGAACGCCGGGAGCATCAACACCAGGGCGGCTGACTGCAAACCATACAGCTGGCCCCATGTCTCGACGTAGGGCGCCACCTTGTAGGCGTCCGCCAGCCAGGAAATCGCGAACAGCGACAGCAACGCATAGCCAATCAGATAGAACCGCTCGCCGACCAGTCGGACCAGCAACCCGCGTATGGGCGTGCCGGCGATGCCCAGGTGCGTCACCAGGAAAAATATTGCTGCCAGCGCCAGTTCCGTCATAATTCGTTATTCGGCCACGCTTTGGGGGGTGGAGCAAGCCCGATTGCATGATGACGGCCGCCGCAACGGCAGAAGAACCAGCCAGATCGGGGCCCCATACGGCAAATCCCTATCGACCGACGCCTGACCGTCACCGAATATAGGGCACGCTGCTCGCCAAGGCCACCAGGAGACAAGAATGAACCAGAAAATCACGATCACCGCCGGACTGGTTCTGGTGGCCTTTATCGTCGTCCTATCGCTCGTCGTCGCCGAAAACGCGTCCGAGGAAGAACTGACCGTGGTCGCGGAACACATGCACAGCCACCTCGACCAGGTCATCGCCCTGAAGGCCGCGGTGATCTCAGGCGACCTGGACGGCGCCCGCGAACCCGCGACCTGGCTCGCGGAACACAAGGTGCCGATCGGTTTGCCGTCGGCCTGGGCGCCTTACGAAGAAGACATGCGCCGCTTCGCCGACGTCGCCGCCACGGCGGCAGACCTGGAAACGGCCGCGATGGCCGTCAGTGAGATCGGTGAGGCCTGCGGCAACTGCCACCTCGCATCCGGCTTCCAGGTGTCGTTCGGTTACGCCGCGCCGCCGCCGCAGGACCTCCAGAACAATGTCACGCAGATGCAACGGCACCTGTGGGCCGCGGATCGCATGTGGGCGGCGCTGATCGGGCCGTCCGAGGCGGCATGGGACAGTGGCACCGGCATGCTCGCCGAGGTGAATCTGAAAGCTGACCAGCTGACCAGGGACCCGCGCAAACAGCCGCGGGTCGAAGAACTGATTCAGGCAGCACGTTCCGTGGGCGCAACGGGTCGCAACCTCGAATCGGCGGACGCACGCACGGATGTCTACGGTGAATTCCTGGCGATCTGCGCGAACTGCCATTCACTGACCGGCGGCGGCCCCCGATATTGAAACCCATCATTCTCGTATCGGTCCTCTCGATTACGACCGCGCTCATCGCCTACACGATCGCGGTGTGGAGTAACTGGCGCGCGAAAGTTCTCGGGACCGTCCAGATCGTCCTGCTATGGATCGGGCTTGGCGCAGATTCCCTCGCGACAAAAATCATGGGAGCTTCGGTCGAGAAAACGACCTGGGACTTCCATACGATCAGCGGTTATACGGGCCTCGGACTGATGGCTATACTGGCCGTCGTCGGCTCATGGGCAAAGCTAACCAATCGAGAAGACGTCCTGACGTCGTTCCACAAGTATGCGGTTCCCGTCTGGGCCATCTGGGTAATTTCTTACGCGACCGGCGTCATCATCGGCATCCAGCGGGCCTGATTTCTTTTTGTCGCGCGTGTCGCGCAATCAATAGTGCCGAATCTCTTTCGCGAGTGCTTGCGTCGTGCGTGACGGCGCAACGCCAAGCCTCCTGTCGAGACGCCTGCGGCAGCGCTCGTAGATGATGATCGCATCGGCGTGATGCCCGAGTTGTTCGTGGCACACCATGAGGCGACGATACAGCGTTTCGGCACATGGATCCGTGCTCAGACCGAGCTCGTAGGTCTCGATGGCCGCCTGCCATTCCTCGAGGCGCTCCCAGTAACGGCCCACTTCCGTGATCGCGCCGCGCACGAGCTCCTGCAGTCGTTCGCGAAGACGCAATACCCACGCATCGTCATCGCCGTCGAATAGCACGCCGCGATAGAGTTCGATCCCACTGCACAGTCGTTCGATGCGCTGCGTGCCGGTCGAGTCGCTCGAGCGCAGCAGTTTCTCGACCTCCCACGCATCGACCCAACAGCTGTCGGAACTCAGGCTGAAACCACCGTTTTCGATTCGCACGGCGTCCGATCGCCCGAGCAACTGCCGCAAGCGATGAACAGCGGTCTTCAGCGAGTTGTGTGCTGCGTCCGCCTCCGCGTCGGGCCAAAGCGACTCCGACAAGGTCGCCTCGCTCACCTGCGTCCCGCCATGCGCGATCAAAGCCTTCAGCAGCTCAATCACTTTTTTCTGCCGCTTGGCCCCCTCGCAAATCAGCTCGCCGTCGACGAGCAATCGGAATCCACCGAGAGTGTAAATCTTGACCGGCCAGGGCCACGCCTCAAGTGACTCGACGACATCCGGCACCGGTAAGTGATGGGCTTCAATAAATCGCATCACCTGCCGGGACTCAATTCCACACCCAAGCAAGCGCGCGCATAATTGACCGAGGCGGCGATGGTCGAGCCAGTCGACGACGAGCAGGTCCGACTCCTTACTGATCTCCATCGCGAGCCCGCCCGCGCGAATAGATGCGTCCACGTCTTCGTCGAATGCGAATATCGCCTCCATGACGGCGCATTGATGCAGCAGGAATCGGCTGTCGACTCTGCGCCCGATGCGCGCCACCTCGTCCAGGCTTCGCCGAGCTGATTCGATATCGCCCAGTTCGAACATCACGACAGCCAGGCCGATATGGTATTTGGCCGTCGGCATATCGGGCCAACCCGTGATCGCGAGTATCGATTCGGCCACGGACAAGTGCTCGAGCGCATTGTGCGGCCGTCCCGATAACCATTCACACCAGGCATATAACCAGTGATGGTGCAACCACAGCAGATTCTGCATGTCAGGCAACACTTCGCCATCGGCAACCAGATAGGTGAGCGCCTGGTCGCCGCGGCCGAGGAGGAGGTTGGCATGCACGGCAACTCCGTTTAGCTTGTGCTGCCAGATACTGATACCGCTTTCCCTGCTCAGCGCCATTCCTTCTTCGGCATGCGTCAAAGCCGTGACCGCCGCCCCGGTCGTGAGCCCGAGCGAAGCCTGCGCGGCGATCAGGCTGAGCTTCTGCTCATCGGTCGGCGCGGCCTGCTGAGTCCTGTTGCACAGCGCTTCCACGAGAATTCGCGCTTTCGCAACCGCGCCCATCCATGCGAGGTGCTGCAGCAGAAGGTTACCAGTCATAAGCTGTTGCGAAATGCTCTGTGGTTGCCGCATCAGCTCGATCGTTCGGTCGACGAGATCTCCGCGTCGCTGATGCTCCGGCTGCGAGAAGATGACGGCCAGGCACATCGCGTAGTTGAAACTGATCTCGATTCCGGTCGACTCGAAGCCCGGCGCCGCGGCTGCGAGTTCCTCCCCGCGGTCGACCCAATCCGACAATCGGTGAAACTCCGTCCACGTGATCAGAATCGCATGGACCGCGCCGGCCCAGGCCCATTGCGCGCCATCGTAGTCGGCCTGGGCTTTACAGCCCAGGAAAGACGACTCGAACAACTCCAGCGCCACATCCGGGTTATCGAAAAGGCGGCAAATACCCCGCCAATAGTCGAGTCGCGGAAAACGCTCGGACAACGATGCCGGCAACATCGCGATCCATTCGTCGAGCGTCTTCGCTCGGCCCTGACGCAGTAACAGCGGCGCTGTCTTGTCGAGCAGACGGACGCAGTCGTGATAGCTGCGCGACGACGAGTAGAGCCGGATTGCCGCGTTCGTTTGCCCGACCGACTCGGCGATCCTCGCGACGTTCGTCCGCAATTCACGTATCTCGGCACCCGAAAAGCTGTGTTCGAGCTGATTTAGCAAGAATTCTCTGAATAGCGGATGAAACTGATAGGCGGGCTCGGCCTCGTCCAGCAAGTCCGTAAAGTAGTTCTGTTCGTGCAGACCGGCGAGCGTCTTCCAGAATTTTTCGGTACCCGCGATTTCAACCACCATCTTCCTGGATATCGTAGGCAATAGCGCCGCCTGCATAAGGAAATATTGATTCTCCGTGGCCTGCCGGAAAAATATTTCCTGTGCGAAATAGTCGAACAGAACCTGCGGACTGCGCTCGTCGGTGAGCCCCTCACCCGATTCCAGCCGTTCGCTCTGCAGCAATAGGGTCAACCCGGCCATCCAGCCGCGGCACATCGACGCGAGCTTTTCGATATCACAGGCACGCAGGTGCGTGAGTCCCCTCGCCCTTGCGATCTGCCCGACTTCGTCTTGCGTCAGGCGCAGCTGCTTCCAGTTAAGAATTGCGAGCCGGCCGTTCGCAGTCAGTCGTGAAAAATCCGCCGGAGGCGGCTTTCGACTCATGACAAAGATGGTGCAATCCTCGGGCAGGTTATCGATCGCAATCTTGACCAGACTGTGAAACTCCGGAATCTGTTCCACTGTCTGGTAGTTTTCGAACACCAGCGAAAACGACGCTGGTAAAACGGCGAAAAACTTTTCGAAGAATCGACGCGCAAACGTCGACTGTGCGCGCGTGAACGCGGACGAATAACTCGGGAGTTCCTCGGCACTGCCGGGCACGACCGCATCGGCCGCAACACCGAGGTAGTGAAAACAGCTCGCCGGGTCGCGGTCGCCTTCGTCGACGCGATACCAGATGGCCGATGCTTCGGACCCCGTGTCCAGATAGTCAGCGATCAGCGTGGTCTTGCCCGAACCCGGAGGCCCGCAAACCCAAATGCAGGAGAATCCCCTTATTTGGTCCAAATAGTCGAAAAGACGCTGCCGCCTGAAAACACTGGCGCGACGAGGCTTACTGACTTTGGCGGGGCATCCGGGGCTCTTGTTCACGTTCGTAACCCAAGCGCCATTCGGGCGAATGTTCCGATTTTAGGCCTTTAGCGTCAGCGAAACAATACTCCAATTGGATGATGAAGAACGGAGTTTTTTAGACGCAATTCCCCCCCGGCTGTAGCCGAAACGTTACCGACGCGCTGCTATTTTGATCCTTGCACCCAGACACGGAGACCGGTCATGAACAGGCATCAAATCAAACACGGCTACCTGGCGCCCGCACTTCTTATTGTGACCGCGTCGGGTGCCGCTGGATTCGACCACACGCCGAAGGACGCGGAGAACACTCAACGGCAGCACAACGCCGGCATCGCCAACGCGAACTCAGAGCAATCGCTCCTCATCCGAGGCGACGTCGTCAAATTGGAAGACTCGCTGCAGTGGACCGGTCGCGACGCGGTCGAACTTCCGGTGTCACTTTTTGTCACCGATCTGTTACCGGGGAACTGCTGAAGTATCTCCAGAAAAAATCACCTACGCACCAGGAGCTAGTCACCATGATGTTACCCACGCTACCGATACCGTCGACGACGTCCCGATTCATCGCTTGGATCGCTGCCGCGGCAGCCTTGCTGATACCTTGCGCAGCTGCGGCGGACCGTTATGAGTTACA
>CAZISL010000051.1:0-12118 GCA_964541975.1 uncultured Chromatiaceae bacterium
TGGAAGAGGTCGATGTCGAGCGCTACAGCCTGTACCTGATGGATTACGGCGCGCCGATCGGCTTCAGGATCGCGGCCGCGAACCCGGAACAGGTCGAGACGCTGATCATCCAGAACGGCAACGCGTACGTCGAAGGCATCGACAACGATTTCTGGGAGCCGATCCAGGCGTACTGGGATGATCGCGAGGCCGTGAACCGCGGGCTCGACAATCCCTGGTGGACCAACGTCAAGGACGCGTATCAGCAGCCCGAGATGGCGAACGAAGACGCGCTGCGGTTCCTGCTGACTCTCGGCGCGACGAAGTGGCAGTATACGAACGGCGTGCCGGACGTGACCGTCGTCAGCCCGGACAACTGGGGCCACGTGCAGCCGCTGCTCGATCGCAAGGGCAACCAGGAGATCCAGCTCGAGATGTTCTACAGCTACGGCACGAACCCGCCGCTGTACCCGGAATGGCAGGCGTATTTCCGCGAGTATCAGCCGCCGACGTTGATCGTCTGGGGCGAGAACGACGAGATCTTCCCCGCCGCCGGCGCGCATCCTTATAAAAGAGACCTCGAGAACGTGGACCTGCACCTGATCGACACCGGGCATTTCGCGCTCGAGACGCACGGCGACGAGATCGCGGGCCTGATGCGCGACTTCCTCCGACGTAATCGCGCGCGCACGCTGGCGCATAACTGAGCGGGGTCTGACCCCAGGTTCTTAATGCGATCCAAGGCAACTAAACCCGGCCCCTGGGGGCGCACCCAAGGGTCGGGCCTTCTTGTCACCGCGGGCTTCTAATGTTTGGGGTCGGACCCCACAATTGACGAGGACACCGACATGACCCATCGATTCGTCGACATCGCGTTCACCGACAGCGTCAAGGCCGCGCAACAAGCCTACGGCTCGCGGGAGCACAACGACCGCCTGCAGGAAATCGCCGGCCCGAACGACCGGCTCGGCCCGAAGGAGGCGCGCTTCATCGCGGAGCGCGACACCTTTTATATGGCGACGGTCGGCGAATCGGGCTGGCCGTACGTGCAGCATCGCGGCGGGCCGCAGGGATTCGTGAAGGTCTGCAACGACCAACGCATCGCGTACGCGGACTTTCGCGGCAACACGCAGCTGATCAGCGTCGGCAACACGTCAGTCGACGACCGGGTTTCATTGATACTGATGGACTACCCGCACCGCAAGCGGCTCAAGATCCTCGGTCATATGCACGTCGTCGACGCGGCCGACGCGGAGCCGGCGCTGCTGGAGCAGGTCTCGCTGGATGATTACAAAGCGGTCGTCGAACGCGTCGTCGTGATCGACGTCGCCGCCTTCGACTGGAACTGCCCGCAGCACATCACGCGGCGGTATACGGAAGAAGAGCACGCAGCGCAGCATGGCTGACGGGAGCGCGCGTCCACCCGCGCGAGACGATTAACCGCTAAAATCGGGTGAGCTTTTCCGGCTTGTACGTCAGCAACGAACGATGAAGATCACGCACTACGGCTACAACGCTTTTCTCGTCGAAGCGGGTGCGACGAAATTCGCGATCGACCCGGGGCAGCACCTCGCGCTGTTCGACCTGCGCTCGCTGATTCCCGAGTCCGAATGGCCGACGATCACGCATATCGTGGTCACGCATGGCGACCCGGACCACTCCTGGCAGGCCGACCGTGTCGCCGCGGCGTCGGGCGCGCACGTAATTTGCGGCACGGGGCTGAGGAAGATCGAGAACGGCAGAACGCTGCTCGTGGCCCCGCGCGGCCGGGAGCTGTCTTCCTGGGTCGAGTTCGACCGCGTCACCGCGCTCGACGTCGGCGAGTCAGCGACGCTCGACGGCGTCGGCTTCCGAGCGCTGAAGGCCGTGCACGGAGCGATTCAGATACCGCTGCTCGGCATGACGCTCGAGCGAAGACCTGGGCCCGGCGAGCGCATCGGCCTCGGCGCGACCGGTTTCGAAATCAAGCTCGACGGCAGGATGCTTGTCAACCTCGGCGACTCGCTGTTGCAACCCGAGTGGGCAGGCCTCGCGCCGGACGTGCTGATGGTGCCGATCGGCGGCATCGTGCCGATCGGCGGCATCGTGTCGATGGACGTGCCCGAGGCGCTCGAAGCCGTTCGGCTGATCGCGCCGAGGTGCGTGATCCCATGTCACTACAACGTGCCATTCCTGTGGAAAAAGCGCGTGGCGATCGCAGACGACGCGACGTTCAAGCGCGAGGCCGAACAACTGGGCATCGACTGCCGCATCATGCGTCCAGGCGACGAAGTCGTGCTGAGTTCAGGTGTCTGACACCGAACGAGCCTAAGCTGGCGAACCGGATCGCTCCAAGCCGGGGATCGTCTTTTCCATAATCCCGACTTTCGACACGTACGCATTCACATAACGCGTGCTTGGTTTCACAGCGACCCGTCGGTGCGAATGCGAGAATCTTTGGCGACTAACTCTTAAACATGCGGCATGTTGAGGCCCGCAGGCAATGAGCGCCGGAGTCTGACTATTGCTGGGTACCGTTGCATCCAGAAAACCCGAAATCAGACACGAACAACCGTCAATGAAGATCGTCCCCATCAACCGGCTGACTTCACCGCGTCTCAAGATCATGTCGATCTGCGCGATCCTGACCGGCTGTGCCGCACCGGGACCGATCACCGACACATCCACCAGCGAACCACCGACGCCGGTTGCGCCGCCCGAGATCAGCGAGGTGATCGAAAAACCTAACGACACCGATGTCGTGACGGCACCCGCCTGGACCAAAGCCGCCGTTATCCTGAGCAACGATATTCTCGCTTATACCGCGATTGCGGAGCACCTGGAGCATGAACTCGGCCCTGACCGCATAACCGTGCTGAGCCTGGGCGGACAGCGGTCGAATGGGCCCCAGGTGACCGCCACGGTAAGAGACCTGGGGGCGGATCGTGTTGTGGCAGTCGGGTCGCTCGCAGCAACCGTTGGCGCCGACATCGATGAGATCCCGATGACTTTCTGCCAGGTGTTCGACGTTCACGATCGCGGCCTGCTGTCCGGCGACAACACCGGCGTGAATTTTCTGCCGCCGTTCGACCTGCAAGTCGAGACCTGGAAGAAGCTGTCCCCCGATCTCGAGTCCGTCGGCGTCATCGTCGGACCCAACCAGGATGAGTTGCTGGCAGAGATCGAGGACGCCTGCGATAGAAACGGCGTGCGGCTGGTGAGCCATGTCGTCAACTCCGACAAGGAAGCCTTGTATATGTTCAAGCGCCTGGTGCCGCAGATCCAGGGGTTCTGGCTGCTCCCGGACCACCGGGTGCTGAGCCCGATGGTCATTCGGGAAATCATGCTCTACGGCGCCCGACACAAGCGGCAATTGGTCGTATTCAACCCGAAACTGTTGTCTCTGGGTGGGCTCATCAGCTTCTCCAGCGACTACGCGGACATTGCCGACAAGGTTGTAGCGCAGCTCGACCGACCGACTGCGACCGATCGCCACCGCCGCATGGAGCCACTCGCCGAAATGCTGGTCGAAATCAACAGCGGAGTCGCGGCGATACTCGGACTGGCAGCGCCCAGAAATCAGCCGCCGCTCGTGCGGGCCGACTAGGGCCACGCGATGACGATGGAATCTTCGCGCAGTCGACGGAAGCAAGGGGTGTTGCGTCGTGCACGCGCGCGCGTTGAACGTCACCGAATTTTGCGAGTATTCGCCGGGGCGACCGATGCGTCGAGGCGGGCGCTGGCGCGCCTGCGCGCGTTGCCGTTCGCCTCGGGCGGCGACGGCAATTCACCGCGCAATCGAAGCCTCGTCTCGGACATTCTGCTACTGCAACTCGCCTTCGCGTTTCTCATCAGCATACTGGCGGTCGGTGGATTCTGGTGGACTTCGACCTGGGTGGTCGAGAAGAATCTCGACGAGTGGGGGGAGCGATGGATTGTTGAACTCGACAACCTGGGTATGCCGCTCTACCTCGCCGACGAACAGGACCGTTTCCTTCGCATCGAAAACTACATACGTAAATTTTCCGAGATCGCCTCCATACGTTATTACTCGAAGAACGGGGAAATCATTTTCTCTGATTTTCCGAATCCCGCCGATTTCAGGTGGCTGCCACTGACGCCGGATCAGCTAGCGGAGCTCGAAACGGGCGATCAAAATGACAGTCCGGTCCGGATCGAAAGATCGGATGAATTCGCAGCCACCGTTCGCCTCAGCAAGCCGATCTGGATCGAATCCATGAAGTCCGATGACTTGATGGACTTCGACCCGGCCGTGACTTACCCGGTGGAAAGGAGCCTCGCCGGCTTCGTCGAACTGGGACTCGATTTCAGCAGCTATACGACCCTGCTGAATCGGAGCGTTCTCTTTGCCAGCCTGCTGGGCGTGACGATACTGGCGTTACTGGCGCTGGCGTCGAGCCTGATTCTGCGGCGTGCGCTGCGGCCGCTGGCTCGTTTGCAGCATCCATTGGCGCAACTCGCCGAAGGGCGCACGAACTTCAACGTCGAAACATCCGGCCACCGCGAAATCGTTGCGATCGCGGACGCTCTGAATACCACAGTAACGGCGCTCAAGGAGCGTGACGACAAGCTCTGGAAAGTCGCCAACTTCGATCCGCTGACCGGCCTGCTGAATCGGCACAGGTTTTCCGAAGCACTGACTCAGGAGCTGGAAAACTTCGATGACCCGACTCGATCCAGTGCGCTGCTGTTTCTCGACCTCGACCAGTTCAAGTACGTCAACGATTCGTTGGGTCACGCAGCGGGCGACAACATCCTGAAACAGGTTTCCGCACGCCTGCAGGCCGGGGTAAGAAGACATGACCTGGTGTCTCGATTTGGTGGCGACGAATTTACGATCCTCGTCAGGGACGTGATCAAGGACGATGTCATTGGCATATGCGAGACCTTGATTGCGGACATCAGCGACCACCCGTTCGTCGAGGAAGGGCAATCGTTCAGGATTTATTGCAGCATCGGCGTGACGATGATCGAACCACGTCACCGGTCACCCGCCGACCTGCTCGCCCAGGCGGATATGGCATGTCATGAAGCCAAGGCGCGCGGCCGAAACCGCTGCGAGTTCTATAAGAGCTCCGGCACCGAGATGCGGAAAATGGTCGTTGATATCGGTTGGTCGGAGAGAATTCGGAAGGCGTTGAAGGAAGAAGCATTCACCCTGCAATATCAGCCCATCGCAGACGTCAAGACGGGCGAGATCGCTCACTACGAAGCCCTGCTTCGAATGAAGGGGAAAAAGCAGCGCCTCATTCAACCCGGCGCATTCATCCCCGCGGCAAGTCGCTTCGGTCTGATGGCGGAGCTCGATCAATGGGTGATACGCCACGCTTTTCAGCAGCTAGCCAAGTTTCATATGAAAGGTGACCACATCTGCCTTAACGTCAACATCTCCGGGAATATTTTCGAAGACACGAACCTGCTCGACTGTATTCGCGAGAATCTCGAAATCAATGCGCTACCTGCCGAGTCGATCGTGCTGGAAATCACCGAGCAGGTCGCGGTGCGCAACATGATGCATGCCAGCCGGCAGATGGAAGCAATTGCGAAGCTTGGGTGTCGGTTCGCGATTGACGACTTCGGCGCCGGATACAGTTCGTATAGTTACCTGAAGACTCTGCCCGTCGAGTTCATCAAGATCGATGGAGTGTTCATCAAGAATCTCATCGACGATGAAGTCGATCAAAAAATCGTCAGGTCGATTTCGGAAATCGCCAAGGCCGCCGGAAAGCAGACCATTGCCGAATACGTGGAGGATGCCAGGACCTTCGAGCTGCTCGATGAATTGGGCGTCCACTACGCGCAGGGCTTCTTCGTCGGCAAGCCGGCAGCGAGGTTAAAGCGCAACGCTGTGCCGGCCTCCATTGACGCCGCGAGGCGCCGGCGTTCAGGCGGGGTCTGACCGGACGTACAATACAAGCTTCATCGGTCATCGCAGGGAGAAAAAAATGCTCCGCCGAATCCTGCCCATGTTGATCTGCGCCGCGTCCATCATTGCGGTCGCGCCCACTGCCGAGGCGGCCGGCGACGAACCGCCGCGCACCCTGGCCGAACTCGCCGCGTGGCGCGAACTCTGGCCCTTGGAGGTCACAATCCAAAGCGGCGCCCGATTCCAGAACGGGCGCTCGATCGAAAAGGGCCAGGTGGTCTCGCTCGACCAGGTGACGCCGCAGGGCCTGCGCCTCGCCAATGACACGATGTTCTTCATGTACGCCGTTACCGACACCGATGTCATGCAGCGGGTCGCCATACTGCACAAAGCGCTGTCGCCGGAACGGCGTGCGCTGAAGATGAACGACGCGCGCCGCAACGACTCGTTATGGCCGACGCGGGTCACGAGCCGCTGGCAGATGCAGCTCGACGGCAACGCGCAAATCGCGGCCGGCGCTGAACTCGTCGTGCTCGGTTTCCTGCCCGACGGCCGGCTAAAGCTCGCGCACATCGAGCAGAACTTCACCGTGCCGATGGATCCATGGGACACGAATTTCTTCTGGCAAGCTCGCATGCGCGTCGGCAAGGACGACGGCGTGCCGTTTTCGTCTCGGTTGCTCGAGTCGATGCTCGAGCCGTCGACCGACGGTAAGACGGTCGCCGACTACGATTACGTCGTGATGTATGACGGCCGCGACAGTTGCTCCCGCTCGACGATCTTCGCGCCGGACCTGGCGAAATTCCAGCAGGCCAGCAATGCATCCGGTGCCAAGTGGTTGCTCGTGTTCGTCAACGCGGCGAGCGAGACCGCGGTGAATCGCGATCACTACCGCAACATGGGTCTGACGGGCCGCGCCGCCAAGGACGGCTGGGGATCTGCTCTGCACGGTTATTTCGAACTCGGCGGCTACCAGACTCCTTGGGTGCACGTGTTCGATCGCGACGGCAACGAGATCGCGTCGGCGGGCGATGCGGTGGCGTCGTCGCAGCAGGTGCTGGATTTCCTGTCTGCGAAGGTCGAACGATAGGGGGCCGTCCTGCTATATCGATACTCGGCCGTTCGCGCTCGAGACGCGCGGCGGCGAGATCGCGGCCTTCGACTGGAACTGCCCGCAGCACATCACGCGGCGGTACACGGAAGGAGAGTTCCCGGACTTACGCCTCAATCGGCGCTAGACTGAACGCTCGCGCATCCATTTCGTTCCAACACCTCATCCTGTAAAGGCTGGCCATTCCGGTGACGACCGACATCGCCCTCGTCCTCGTGATTCTCGGTGTCGCCCTGGTCCTGTTCGTGACCGAGGTGATCCGGATGGACCTGGTCGCGTTGCTCGTGCTGGGCATGCTGGCCGCGACCGGGCTGGTATCCCCGAACCAGGCCGTCTCCGGCTTCGGTAATGCCGCCGTCATTACGGTCTGGGCAATGTTTATCCTGAGCGCGGGGCTGACGCGCACGGGCATCGCCAAGCTGCTCGGCCGCCAGGTCATGAGCGTTGCGGGCACGCAGGAGTCGACGCTGGTTATCGTCGTCATGCTGACGTCGGGCGGCCTGTCGTTCTTCATGAGTAACATCGGCGTTGCAGCCCTGATGCTGCCTGTCGTCATGGACATCTGCCGCCGCGCCAACGTCTCGCCGTCGCGCATCCTGATGCCGATGGCCTTCGGCACCCTGCTCGGCGGCCTGACGACGCTGTTCGGCACCCCGCCCAACCTGCTGGTCAGCGCGGCGCTTGACCAGTACGGCTACACGCCATTCGGCCTGTTCGATTACATGCCCGTCGGCGCCGGCGCGATGTTGGTGGGCATCACGTTCGCGGCATTTTTCGGGCGGCGCCTGCTACCGAAATCCGTCCGGGGCTCCGAGTCCACGCAGTTGAGCCAGCATAGTCTGCGCGCGCGTTATGGTTTGCAGCAGGGATTGTTCGGCGTGCGCGTACCGAACGAGTCGTTGCTCATCGGCAAAACACTCGCCGACAGCCGAATCGGCGTCGCGGCCGGACTGACGGTCATCGCGCTCGAGCGCGGCGACCGGATCGAGACGCTGCCGCCGCGCACGACGCGTCTGCAAGCCGGCGACAAGCTGCTCGTGCAGGGTCGCATGGATCGGTTCGAACGGATGCGCCGCCTGAGCGAACTGGTGGTCGAACGCGAATCGACCGTGATGCAGGACATGATCACGGCGCGCACGCATCTGGCGGAAGTGACGCTGGCCGACGACTCGGACCTGAGCACGCAGACCGTGGGCGACGTGGATTTCCGCCACAGCTTCGGCACCGAAGTCCGTGCGGTACGGCGCAAGGACAAGATCCGCCGCCGCAATATTGCGCGCACGCCGCTGCGCGCCGGGGACCGGCTGCTGCTGCAGGGCGATCCGGCGGCGATCGAAGCACTCTCCGACTGCACCGAGTTCGCCGCGGTCAGCACGACATCCGATGAGGTGCTGAGCGCGGAGTATGACCTGCACGATCACACCTTCGTGGTGCGGGTTCCGCACGACTCGACCCTGAGCGGCACCTCCTTCGCCGACAGCCGCCTCGCCGGCGCGTTCGACCTGCCGGTGCTGGCGACGTTTCGGGATGGCGAGCTCGGCATCATGCCGGAACCCTACGCCCCCATCCGTGCCGGCGACCTGCTGTTGCTGCAGGGCCGGCCCGAAGACCTCGATGGGCTGCGCGGCCTGCAGCAACTCGCGGTCGAGGATGCGATCTCGCCGAACCTGAACGTCTTCGAAGCCGATCGGCTGGCGATGGTCGAGGTGGCGCTGGCTCCACGTTCCGGCCTCGTTGGACAGTCGGCGGCCGACGTCAACTTTCGCGAGCGCCACGGGCTGGAACTCGGCGCCATCATGCGGGAGGGCAAAGTGATCCGCGACGCGCTGTCGCGCCAGACCCTGCAGTTCGGTGACGCGCTGCTGCTGATCGGTCGCCATCCGCAACTCGCGCTGCTCAACGAAGACGAGGACCTGTTGGTCATGACACCGGTCGCCGCGCCCGAGACGGATACGCGCCGCGCGCCACTGGCGGCGGCGATCATGCTGGGCGTGGTCGCCGCCGCGGTCAGCGGCTGGCTGCCCATCGCCAGTGCGGCGATTCTCGGCGCCACGCTGATGGTCCTGAGCGGGTGCCTCAATATGGAACAGGCATATCGCGCGATCGACTGGCGCGCGGTATTCCTGATCGCCGGCATGTTGCCGCTCGGCATAGCGATGCAACAGTCGGGCACCGCCGAGTACCTGGCCGGCGCGGCGATGCGGGCGCTCGGCGGCGGCGGGCCATGGACCGTGATCGCGGGCCTCTATATCGTGACCGCGGCGGCGACGATGGTCATCCCGACCGCGGCCCTCGTCGTGCTGATGGCACCGATCGTGATCTCGGCGTGCACCGACCTCGGCATCGCGCCGCAGACGGCCATGATGGCGGTCGCGATGGCCGCGTCGGCGAGTTTCACGAGCCCGATCTCCCACCCGGCCAACATCCTGATCATGGGGCCCGGCGGCTATCGTTTCTCGGACTACATCAAGCTCGGCGGCCCGCTGACACTGATCGTCTTCGTCGCCGTGATGATCCTGCTACCGGTGTTCTGGCCGCTGCAGCCCGCCTGACAAGAAACGGTACCGTTCGACGTCGGCACCCCTCCGTTCGCATCAATGGCTCGCGCCACGGAACCGAAGAATGAACCCGGTAGCTCGTCTTTACCGGAGGTATCCGATGACCGAGACGAAGTGACACAGGCTGCCGGCGAGAACGAAAAAGTGCCAGATGCCGTGCGCATGATTGAGCTTCTTGAACAGATCGAGCACGTAAAACACCACACCGACCGTGTAGAAGATCCCGCCGGCCGCAAGCCAGAGAAACCCCGCGCGCGGGAGCCCGGCCTTCAGGGCAGGAAGGTCAGCCGCGCAGGCCCATCCCATCCCCAGGTAAATCACCATTTGCGCGAATTTCACGATGCGGCCGGACAGGAAGATCTCGCTAAGAATGCCCACCAGCGCCAACGCCCAGACAATACTCAGAATCAACCCGCCATTGCCGTCGCGCAGAGCGATCAGCATGTAAGGCGTGTAGGTACCGGCGATCAGCAGATAGATCGCGACGTGATCGAACAACAAGAACGCGCGCTTGAGCCCGGGCGGATGGAAGCTGTGATAAAGCGTCGACATGGTATAGAGCAATACCAACGTCACCCCGAATACGGTGAAGCCGAGGATCTGCCGCGGATCGCCCGACTGAATGCCAATCGTCAGCAGTGCGCCCAGTCCGACGAGTGCCAACACCGCGCCGACCAGGTGGCTGATACTGTTGAGCTTCTCTCCGTAATACATCGGTCGAACATACCAGAGACGTGCGAACTAACTAATGGTCCCTAACTGCTGGTGCCGGATTTATTTTCCGGATCTGAACTAATTATCAGGATCTAAATCCGGCACCATTTCGGCACCAATCTAAGACGACTAAGCCCGGCCCCTGGGTTGAACCCAGGGGCCGGGCTTTCGTTTCGTAGCGGCCGTCTAATGTTTGGTGTCTGACACAGCCGACTAGAAACGCCAGGCCGCTCCTACTGTGTACATCAACGTACCGTCGCCGACGTCGAGGTATTCGATCTCGCCACGCAGCTGTATCTTGAAGACGTCAGCCGACACCCCGATGCCGACTTCGACGTCGGTGCCGTCGTCGGAAACCTTGATGTCGTCCACCGTGATATCGGCATCCCACCAGACGACGCCCAGCTTGCCGAACAGGTACACCGGCCCGAGCGGAACTCCGGCGAGGCCGGCGACATCGAACCCGGTCGGTGACACTTTCACGTCACTGCCCATGATGGTGTCGCTGGGCGAGCCCAGGTCCCGGTAGGCCGCTTCGACGGCGAAAAACTGCAGGAAGTGATACCCGGCGAACAGCTTCCAGGCCGTGTCGCCCTCGTCGAACTTGGCGTTCCCCTCGGTCACTTCCGTGGTCGCGCCGCCCACGCTGGCGCCAAGATAGAAGCCCGGCTTCACGGCTAAGGCCGGAGCGGATGCCAATAGCAGCAAAAGTGTCAGGCAAAAGATCGATCGCGTTCTGGCCATGTTGAGAGTCTCCCATCGGTGGTCGAATGTTGCGGGGCGATTGTGACACTCGATGCCGTAGAATCCTAGGTATGCAACTCTTCGGCGCAGCCGCTTCCCCCTACGTCACACGCGTCGTCATGTTCGCGCGCCTGAAAGGCGTGCCGTTCGACCGGCCGCCGGTGCCCGGCGACAATCCTCGCTCGGCCGAGTATCACGCACTGAATCCGCTCGGCAAGGTGCCGGGGCTCGTCGTCGACGACGAGATGATTCCGGAGTCCGAGGTGATCTGCGAGTACCTCGAGGAGGCATATCCCGACCCGCCCGGCTTACCGGCCGACGTGCGCGGCCGCACGACGAGTCGTCTCGTCGCGCGCATCACGGACGTATATATATCGCCCAACTTCGGCCCGCTGCTGCCGCACCTGGACCCGGCTGCGCGCAATGCAACAGAAGTCGAGCGCATCGCCGGGGAATTGGCGAAGGCGTTCCGCTCGCTGGCGTTCTACATGGGGCCCGGGCCCTTCTGCGTCGGCGACGTGCCGACGCTCGGCGACTGCGCGCTCGGACCCTATATACAACTGCTGAAGAACATGATCTTCCCGGCGTTCGAGTCGATCGCCGATCCGACGCTTGATGGGCGCCTCGCGACCTGGTGGCAGGCGCTACAGGGTGATGAGTTTTGCAGGACCTGCCTCGATGAGTACGAAGCAGCGGTCGATGCGTTCCTGGCCGAGAACGCGGCGACGTTATCCGAGCACAGCTAGATCTAAATCTATGGACTAGCGCGGCGGCCGGCCGGACGGGACGGCGCCTTCCTGGTGATGCACGCGTCGCCATTCGCCGTCGATGCGTCGTGCCACGGTCGTAATCCGCACGCGCCCCTGCAACGCGCCCGGCGGCTGGAATTCGTAATCAAGGTAGTAGCGCGCGACCGCGAAGTCGCCCCAGACGTCGACGACCGGCTCCTCGATGTCGATGCTTAGCGGGCCGCGTTGCTGCGACTCGGTCATATCCTTCTTGCGAAACTCGGCGCGCGCTTTGGCGCCACCGCGCACCAGGTCCGGCTCGAACAGATCCCAGATCGTGCACTCGGGCGCGTCGCATTGCTCCAGCAGTTCCGGGTCGAACTTTAAATAGGAATCGAAAATGCGGTGCACCAGGGCG
>CAZISL010000052.1:0-4371 GCA_964541975.1 uncultured Chromatiaceae bacterium
TGCGCCGGGCGAATGGGCGTACCATTGCCACCTGCTGTATCACATGCCCGGCATGTTTCGCATGGTGCGCGTTACCTGATTCGCTCGCTCCTCGGGCGGCTCGTAACGAGAAAAACATAGAAATCAAACTGATGCCGACACTTCTTTCCGAAGAATATTCGCGTGGCTGACGACGCGCGCGCGTGCCACGGAGCGCCGCAAAAAATTAATGGCACAATTTGGCCGGTCGCAGTAAAATCGTAAACAAAATCGGCTTCGACCGTAAAAACAGAACTAATCAGAACCCCCGGCAAATATTAGGAAGGAACGGCGATGCGCACACGGCCCCTGTGCTCCAACGTCTTTATGAATCTTTCGGAATCCCGCATCGAGAGCATTCGATGGTCGGGCTCCGAGGACGAGCGATGGTATGTCGATCGGCTATTAGACAAGCCGCTGGCTTACCGGCGCTGGGAATCCTCCCATTTCAGCCTCGTCAAGAAAGTCGCCGCCAACCGGACGTCGAGGGGCCAGATCTATGGCCTTCGCAAGGCGCGTTTTTCCCTCGTCCAGCGGCAGGCTCTGTTTCAGCATCTGCGCGACGCGCAGGTCAGAGGTCAGCGCCGCGAATTGTTGATATCAGCCTTTCATCCGGCGGCCGAATTTCGCAAGGCCGTCACGTCCGAGCATGAGCAGTTCCTGCGTTCGAACTCGAGCCTGCTGTGTTCGGACTATCTCGGCTCCAAGCTGCTCAATGACGATCGCTTCGAGGCGGAGCTCGATGCGTATCGCAGCGGCTACATGGAATTTTTCTCGCTGTATTGCGATTGGGTCGTTGCTGAATCGCAGGGTGGCGATTTTCCGTTGCGTCCAATGTTGTCGGAGATGAAGCAGACCCTGTCGCGCATGCAGGCGCGTATGATCGTCATGCCGCTAGCCGGCAACCGCCGCGAGGCCGCACGATCCCCATGGGATTGAACGGCCCGGTTCCATAGCGGCCCCGTATCGCCTGATCGCCCGATCGCCCGGGGCGAGAATCCGACCATCACGAACAGGTTGTGACCGGCACTGTTTGCCTGTTGCAGTATCGCGTAAGGGTGTCAATATTGCGGGCACACCTTCGCGGATGCGGCGTGCGAAATCGCGGGTTGTAAGGAGAGTGACGATGCGGTTGGGAATGATCGGTCTGGGTAAGATGGGCGCCAACATGGCGCGCCGGTTGCGCGGCGGGCGTGTCGACGTCGTCGGGTATGACCGCGATCCTGGCGTGACCGGTGAGCTGTCGAAAGAGTCCGGCATGTCGGCGGCGTCTTCGATCGAAGACCTGGTCGGTCAGCTGGATGCGCCTCGAGTCGCCTGGCTAATGCTGCCGGCCGGCGATATCACCGAACAAGCCATCGCCCAGCTCGCCGACCTGCTGTCGGCTGGCGACGTCATCGTGGACGGCGCAAATTCAAACTTCAACGACTCGATGCGCCGATCCGTGGAATTGCGCGAGCGCGGAATCTCCTTCATCGACGCCGGCGTATCGGGCGGCATCTGGGGCCTGCAGGAGGGTTACGCGTTGATGGTCGGCGGGGAGGCAGCGGCCGTCGCTCAGTTGCGCCCGGCACTCGAAGTTCTCGCGCCGGCGTCCGACCGCGGCTGGATGCATTGTGGGCCGGCGGGCAGCGGACACTACGTCAAGATGGTTCACAACGGCATCGAGTACGGCATGATGCAGGCCTATGCCGAGGGTTTCGCATTGATGAAGTCGCGGCAGGACTTCGACCTCGATCTCGCCGAGGTCGCCGAAACGTGGCGGCACGGCAGCGTAGTACGCAGCTGGCTCCTCGATCTGACCGCAGATTTCCTGGTAGATGACCAGCAGCTGGAGGACGTCGAGCCGTTCGTCGCGGATTCGGGGGAGGGCCGCTGGACTGCGATCGAAGCGATCGAGCAGGGCGTACCGACGCCTGTCATGAGTACGGCGATCATGATGCGTTTCGCCAGCCAGGGAAAACTCGACTACGCGTCGAAGCTGCTCGCGATGATGCGCAAGGGCTTCGGCGGGCATGCACTGAAGAACCGCGACGGCTCATGAACGGGCCCTGCAGCTTCGTCATCTTCGGTGCCGTCGGACACCTCGCGACGACGAAACTGCTGCCGTCCCTGTACCACCTCGAAGCAGCAGACTGTCTGGGCGAGTCGCTCGGAATCATCGCTTTCGCGCGTCGCGACTGGGACAACGCTAAATGGAATGCGCACTTGCGTGATGTGCTGGCGGACAACGTCGAAGGTGAACTCGACGTCGATGTTCTCGAGCGGTTCACGGCCCGGTTCGACTACGTGCGCGGTGACTATACCGATCCGGTTGCTTATGAGCGGCTGCTCGAGGCTGTCAGCCGGCCGAGGGTCGGCGTCTGCGAAGCCGTCGTGTTCTACCTGGCCGTTCCGCCGGACGATTTCATGACGGTTGTCGGGCGCCTCGACGAGGCGGGCCTGAACAGCGTGATCGGCCAGCATCGAATCGTCGTCGAAAAACCGTTCGGTACTGATCTCGACAGCGCCCGGGAGTTGAATGCCGAACTGCATCGTCACTACCGCGAGGAGCAGATCTACCGAATCGATCATTACATGGGTAAGGAGACGGTGCAGAACGTGCTGGTCTTCCGCTTCGCCAATGCCGTCATCGAACCGCTGTGGAATCGTAATTACATCGATCACGTGCAGATCACGATGGCCGAGGACGCGGGCATCGGGAAGCGCGCCGGCTATTTCGACGAGTCCGGCACGCTGCGGGACATGGTGCAGAACCACCTCCTGCAGGTCATGTCGGTCGTGGCCATGGAGCCGCCGGTCAACATGCAGGCGGAAGAGCTGCACTCGGAGAAGTTGAAGGTACTGAAGTCGGTTCGGCGGTTCGGCGAGGCGCAGGCCGACGATATTGTGGTTCGCGGACAATATGAAGCGGGCACGGTACGTGGCGATCCCGTACCGGGATACCGCGACGAAGCGGGCGTTCGCGAGAATTCGACGACCGATACATATGTCGCGCTGAAGCTCTTCATCGACAACTGGCGCTGGCGCGGCGTGCCTTTCTACCTGCGCAGCGGCAAGCGGCTTGGCGCCAGGCAGGCCATGGTCGCGATTCGATTCCGCGACCCGCCGCATCAAATCTTTACCGATACGCCCTGCGAAGCCGTCGATCCGAACTGGCTGGTGCTGTCGATCCAGCCGGATGAGACGATCCACTTCGAGTTACAGGCGCGCGCGCCGGGCCTGACGATGACGCCTCGCCTGTTGCGGATCGACACCGACTATCGCGGGGACGGCGAGGCGAAACTCGATGCGTACGAGACACTGTTGCTCGATGTGATCGAGGGCGATCGCGGTCTGTTCATCAGTTTCGACGAGGTGGACATGTCGTGGCAGATCGTCGAACCGATCCTGCGTCGATGGTCCGGCAACGGCAGCGGCTTGTGCGGCTATCCAGCCGGTAGCTGGGGCCCGGAGGCGGCGGCGAAGCTTTTCGAAGAACCACACCAGGCGTGGCGAAACGTTCCATGACCGACGCGGCTTTGCGCTGGCATGTGTTTCCGGATTCGGCAGCGCTGACGACGGCGGTATTGTCTCGTGTTGTTCGGTCTGCACATGCTGCGATCGCAGATCGGGGCGTTTTTCACCTGGTGCTGTCGGGCGGATCGACGCCGCGAGCGCTTTACGCCGCGCTGGCCGATACCGATTCCGCATGGGCGGACTGGCGCCTGTACTTCGCGGACGAGCGATGCCTGCCGCCGGGCGATCCTGATCGTAACGATACGATGGCGCGCGCCGCATGGCTGGATCGAGTACCCATGGGGGACGAGCAGGTCCATGCAATCCCGGCCGAACTCGGACCCGAGAAGGGCGCTTCGGCCTACGCCGAAATCCTGCGCGGCGTCGGGCAATTCGACGTGGTGTTACTCGGGCTCGGCGAAGACGGTCACACCGCCAGCCTGTTTCCGGGTCACGCGCTAGGCGACGCGGTGGACGCCCCCGACGCCTTGGGAGTTACGCATGCACCCAAACCTCCGCCGGAGCGCGTCAGCATGAGCGCGAACAGACTCTCGCATTCCCGTGCAGCATTCGTAATCTGCAGCGGAGAGGGGAAGCGCGATGCCGTCCGGCGTTTCTTTAATGGGGCTGCGGTGCCGATTGCCGCAGTTCGGTCTGTCGGCGGCATTGATGTTTTCCTGGATGCCGCTGCGGCAGTTCCGGACTGGCCCGAAACTTCTATATCCTCCCCTGCATGATCGGAAATCCCCGCAATCCGAAACGGCATGCGATGGCGCGCGCGTGGTTCGCCGTGGCGATCGTCGTACAGTTGTTCGCAGCCGGTTCGGCCAGCGCGATGACCGACGCCGACCCGTT
>CAZISL010000053.1:0-5528 GCA_964541975.1 uncultured Chromatiaceae bacterium
CGACGATCGCTATCACTTCCTGTTCAACTCTTATTACTACACGCAGGGAACCATGCATGCGCGCGACCGGCGGGGCTTACTGACCCGTCCGACGGTCGGCGAAATCGTTGCGTACCGCAATCACGTCGACGAACACATCAACCGGCTGCTCATCGACGGCAGCGGGAACGGCGTCGGCTACCTGGTGACGCTCGGCATCAATCACGAGCAGCAACACCAGGAATTGATGCTGACGGACATCAAGCACGTGCTGTCGTGTAACCCGCTGCAGCCGGCCCTCATCGATACGGATTTTCAGCGGCGCGGCGCGCCGCTGCCAAACCTCGACTATGCCTATTACCCGGGCGGGCTGACCAATACCGGCGCCGAATCGGCTGGCTTCTGTTTCGACAATGAGACGCCGCGGCATGCCGTGCACCTGGAGCCATTCAGGCTCGGCGACCGACTGATCTCGAATGGCGAGTACCGCGAATTCATCGATGACGCGGGTTACCGCCAGAGCTCATTGTGGCTCGCGGACGGCTGGGCCTGGGTCAATGAGCAGCGCATCGATCGACCGCTGTATTGGTCGTCCGACTTGTCGGCACAATTCACACTTGCCGGCACGCGCGACATCGACCTGTCCGCGCCGATCACGCACATCAGTTTTTATGAAGCCGATGCCTTCGCGCGCTGGGCCGAGGCGCGCTTGCCGCGCGAAGCCGAATGGGAGCTGGCAGCGTCGCAAGTTTCGATCGAAGGGAATTTCGTCGAGAACGGTTCGTGGCACCCGCAACCGCTCGACGATGCCGTCCCCGAACGGCCGGCCCAGATGTTCGGCGACGTCTGGGAATGGACGGCATCTGCCTATTCGCCGTACCCGGGCTTTCGGCCACTCGAGGGATCGATCGGCGAATACAACGGCAAATTCATGTGCAATCAGCTGGTCTGCCGCGGTGGTTCGTGCGCGACACCGCACGACCACATTCGCGCGACTTACCGTAACTTCTTCTACCCACAGGATCGCTGGCAGTTCTTCGGGTTGCGCCTGGCGCGCGACGTCTAATCAAATCGCAGGGAGCGATGCATCATCATGCTAGTCAGATTACTCGATCACGAACCCGCGGCACACGACGAGAAGGCCGAAATCCTCGAGGGACTCGCACGCGATCCGAAGGAAATCTCGTCGAAATTTTTCTATGACGAGATCGGCTCCGGTTTGTTCGAGAAGATCTGCGTCCAGCCGGAGTATTACCCGACGCAAACTGAAATCGGCATCATGTGCGATAACATCGGCGAAATCGCCGAACTCATCGGACCGAACGCATCGATCATCGAGTTCGGCTCCGGCGCGAGCACCAAGACTCGACTGCTGCTGGAACACGCACCCGAGCTCGCGGCCTATGTGCCGGTCGACATCTCGCGCGAGCATCTGCTGAGCGCGTCGCAAAACCTGGCCGAAGAATTTCCGGACGTGGAGATCCTCCCGATCTGCGCGGATTTCACGAAGCCGTTCGGCCTGCCGACCCCGCGCAGAATTCCGGATCGGAACATCGTCTATTTCCCGGGATCGACCATCGGCAACTTTTCGGCTGAAGAGGCCGTCGACCTGATGAAGGTCATGCGCGGTGAGGCCAAGGATGACGGCGCGTTGTTGATCGGCGTGGACCTCGAGAAGCCAACCGAGGTTCTCCAAAAAGCGTATAACGACGACGCCGGCGTCACGGCCGAGTTCAACCTGAATCTGCTGAAGCGATTCAACCGGGAGCATGCCGCAACTTTCGATCCCGACACGTTCGAGCATCACGCGTTCTACGATAAGGAGCATTCCCGCATCGAGATGCGCCTGATCAGTCTCGAAAAACAGTCCGTCGAAGTGGCCGGCCGGGAAATCGAATTCGATCGGGACGAATACATCGTGACCGAGCACTCGCACAAGTACACGGTGGAAAGCTTCGCGGCTATGGCCGGCGAAGCAGGGTTTTCACAGCAGGAGTGCTGGACGGACCCGGATCAGCTATTCAGCGTTCAGTACCTGACAGCGGTCTGACGGGGACACTCTGCTTTTCCGCAAGCGGAAAAGCAGAGTGTCCCCTTCCCTTACTTCGGAACGAACTGCTCCGGCTTCGAAGAACCGTCGCCGAAGAAAAACTTCTCCATCTCCTCCTCGAGGAACTTGCGTGCGGCCGGCTCGATCGGCGTCAACCGGTTCTCGTTGATCAGCATCGTCTGATGAGCGACCCACTGCTGCCACGCCTGCTTCGATACCTGGTTGAAAATGCGCTCGCCGAGATCACCGGGATACGGCGCATAGTCGAGGCCCTCCGACTCAACGCCGAGTAACACGCAATCCACCATCCTGGTCATCGTTCTTCTCCAATAGCTTTCAGCATTCGCGCGACCGGCGCCGCCAGGCCGACCGCGGCCGGCTGGTTGCGGTTATACCAGAGCCACCGATCGCCATCCATCAGCCGCGAGGGCGCGGCGTCCACACGGGCTTCGACCGGTGTCATGTCCAGGTCGAAATGCGTGAAGCTGTGGCTGACGACCGGCCGCACATCGATCCGCAACGGCGCTATGCCGACCTTTGCCCTGCACCATTCCTCGACATCGTCCACGCCATCGGCTTCCGGGAAACACCACAGGCCGCCCCAGATTCCCGAGTCGGGCCGCCGTTCCAGCAATACCGCACCATCGTCGCGCACCAGCACGACCAGCGTCGCTTGCCGCTGCGGCTTGGCGCGTTTCGGCCGCGGCGCCGGGATCCGATCGGTCAGGTCTTCCAGGTTCGCGCGGCATGATGCCGCGAGTGGGCAGGCAGAACACGAGGGTCGCGAGCGCGTGCACACGGTCGCGCCCAGATCCATGATCGCCTGCGTATAGTGCGCCGGGCGCTCACGCGGCGTGCAGTCGTCCGCGTATTGCCAGAGCACCTTCAGGTTCTGCGTGCTGCCCGTCCATCCGTCGACACCGAAGTACCGCGCGAGAACGCGTTTGGCGTTGCCGTCGAGAATCGGGTGTCGCTGATCGCGGGACAATGCCAGGATCGCCCCGGCGGTCGAACGGCCGATACCCGGCAACGACATCAGATCGTCGAGCGTTGCGGGGACCTGACCCGAGAACTCGTCGCGGACCCGAAGCGCCGCGCGATGCAGGTTCCGCGCACGCGCGTAATAACCGAGGCCGGACCAAAGGTGCAGGACGCGATCGAGTTCGGCGTCCGCCAACGCCGCAACGTCCGGGAATTCACCCAGGAATCGATCGTAGTAACGCTCGACCGTCGTCACCTGGGTCTGCTGCAGCATGATCTCCGAGACCCAGACACAATACGGTGTGGGATCGGCCTGCCACGGCAGGTCCTTGCGGCCGGCCTCGTCCCACCATGACAGCAGCGCGGGCGCGATTGCCGGTGCGCGGGTCATGTCGTCGTCAGTCGAACAGTCCGCGCAGGCCCTTCTTCAGAGCGTCGCGCGCTTCATCCTTGTCCGACTTTTCTTCCGGCGCGGCATCGGTCTCGGCGCCTTCCCCGGCCGCGCCTTCGGCCTCCGGCTCGTCCAGGCCGAGTTTCTTGAGCAGACTGTCCTTCGCCTTCTGCACCGCTACGTCCTTCGCTGCCTCTTCCAGATCGATACCGATCGTCGGCGAACTCGCATCGCCTTTGACGATGATCGGAATTGCGATCTTCTCGAGGTCCGCGAGGTCGTCCGCGTCCGGGAAGTTCGGCCGGCTGAGCATCTTCGCCTTCAATTTATAGTCGAGGGTGTTCTGCAGCAGATCGAATGCGCCGCCGCCCTGCACACGAATGAATGGAATCTCCGCGACGAGTTGGTCGCTGCGCAATATGCCGTCGGCGAGCTCGCCCACGAAGCCGAGCGCCGTGATCTGAGTCTGCGGATCGACGGGCCGCTCCGGCGCCGGCTTGCCCTTGATCCGCGCCACGGCCTTGCGAATCTCGTACCAGACATCGGCACCTTTGTAGACGGCCTCATCGAGATCAAGCACGACGCCGCCCTGCAGGCTGCGCATGATCTCGGTCGTCGTGTTGCCACTGCCGCTGCCGTCGATGCGGGCCTCCAGCAGACCCTGCAGGTTCTTCGTGTCATACATGTCGGCCAGCAGCCCGCCGGTCTGCACTTTGTTCAACGTCTGACGCACCTTGACCTGCGGCACCGAGCCTGCGACATCGAGCTTGATCGAACCCTCATACGTACCGCCATAGACGTCAGCGGTCGTCGGGCTGATGTTGATGGCGCCTTTCTGCGCATTGATCTCGGCCACCACGTTTTGCAGCAGCAGCTTGTTCATGGTCATGCGGCCGATGCCGACGCGGCCGATGACATCGAGCCCACGCAATGCCTCGACCGGAATCTCCGTTTCACCCGCTTCGACCTCGCCGCCACCCGCGGCTTCCTCCGCCGCCGGCGCGAGGTAGCGATCGACGTTGATCTCATCGAGTTGCAGGTCGAACCGGGTGCGCGTCATCGTTTTGTGATTGGCGCTCAATTTGCCGGTCACGAGGGAATCGTCCAGCCGCATGGAGATACCGTTGACGGCGACGATGTCGTCGGCGACGGCCCAATCGGCGGTCAGTTCGACGGCCTTCAGCACGTCCGGATCGGCCGTCTCTGGCGGGGGCTCGCCCAGCTCGGCCAGTACGTCGCGTGGCGAGAACGCCGGTATCGACACGGTCCCACTCAACGCCGCCGATTCGCCCTCCACCTCGCCGCTCGCCCGCACGTCGATGCCGACGCCGGCGGCGGCAATGTTGACGACGATATCTTCCAGGACCGCCGCGCTGGAATTCAGATCGACGGTCACCGCCGCCCCGTCCATGGCAATGGTCGCGCCGCCCTCGGGCAGGCTCGCCCCCGTGACGTCGACCTTCGAACTCAGGCCCGTCAACACCACCGCGGCGCTATCGGGCGCAAACAGCACGCTGGCGTCAAGCGAGCCGACGACCGTCGTCTCGCTCTTGAAATCAATGATACGCAGCGACGCGTCGATGCCGACCGGTTCGTCGGTTGCAACGGGTCCGGTCGACACATTCAACTCCTCGACCGCGAAATGCGTGCCCGCCTGATCGTCGCGCAGCTCGATGCGCGCAGCGGAGATGTTTACCCCCGCAATCGATAACTCGGGAAGTTCCGAGGCTTCGGCCTCCGCCTCCTGCACCGACTCCGCCTCGCCAGCCCCGGTCTCGAACTCCCAGTTCGCCGTGCCGTTCGACTTCTTCAGCAGCTTGACGGACAGACCCTCGAGCGTGACCTCGTCCACGACGACGCGCCGATCGAACAGCAGCGGCATCAGTTCCAGTCCGAGTCGAACCGCCTCGGCGCTCGCGAAGTCCGGATCGTCGAACCCGGCCGGATTACCGAGCCGCGTCTGGTCGATGGAAACCGCACAACAGGGCAGGACACGCAGCCCGAGGTCTCCGTCAATAGAGAACTCGCGACCGGTGCGATCCTCGACCAGAGCCGCGATTTCGTCGCGGTAGTCATTCGGATCGAACACCATCAGGACGGCGACGGCGATGCCGAGCATCAGCACGG
>CAZISL010000054.1:0-8896 GCA_964541975.1 uncultured Chromatiaceae bacterium
CGATGACCGTGACGCCCTCGCTCGGTTCGATACCCGAATCCGGATCCGCGAACACGATCAGCTCGCCGCCGCGGGCGCGGACTTCCATCAGGTTGGACTTCAGCTTTTCGAGCAGGTCGTTGTTCGGCGCCACGGCGATAACCGGCATGTCCGCGTCGACGAGCGCCAGTGGCCCGTGCTTCAGCTCGCCGGCCGGGTAGGCCTCGGCGTGAATGTAGGAGATCTCCTTGAGCTTCAGCGCCCCTTCCATCGCGATCGGGTGCATGATGCCGCGGCCCAGGAACAGTGCATGATGCTTGTCGGCGAAGCGTTCGGCCAGCAGCTTCATTTCCTCGTCAAGCGCTAGCGTCTGTTCGATCAACCGCGGCACCTCTTCGAGGGCCTTCGCCAGCCCTGCATAACGCTCCGGAGCATCGCCGTGATGCATGTCCAGCGCGATGACGAGCATGCCGAGTGCGGCCAGCTGCGTCGTGAAAGCTTTCGTCGACGCAACGCCGATCTCCGGTCCCGCGCGCGTCAGCATCACGAGATCGGACTCGCGCACCAGGGAGCTTTCCGGCACGTTGCAGATCGCGAGCGCGCCGAGATAACCGCCTTCCTTCGCGAGCCGCAACGCGGCCAGCGTGTCCGCGGTCTCACCCGACTGGGAAATCGTCACGAACAGCGTATCCGGCGGAACCACCGGGCTGCGATAGCGATACTCGCTCGCGATCTCGACGCTACAGGGCAGACCGCAGAACTGCTCGATGAAATAACGCGCGACGACGCCCGCGTGGTAACTGGTGCCGCAGGCGACGATATGCACGCCCCGGGCCTTCGCGAAAATCTCCTTCGAGGCCGGACCGAAAGCCGCCTCCAGCAGGCGCCCATGGCTGATACGTTCCTCGAGCGTCTGCGCGACCCCGAACGGCTGCTCGAAGATTTCCTTGAGCATGAAGTGACGGTAGCCGCCCTTGTCCGCGGCGTCGGCGCTCATCTCGCTCTCGCGGACCTCGCGCGTCGCCTCGTTGCCGTCACTGTCCAGGATCCTGATGCTGTCCTTGCGAACATCCGCGATGTCGCCTTCATCCAGAAACATGAATCGGCGCGTCACCGGCAGCAGCGCGGCGATGTCGGATGCGACGAAGTTCTCCTCGATGCCGAGGCCGACAACGACGGGCATCGCCCAGCGCGCCAGGATCATGCGATCCGGATCGTCCTGCGAGATGACGACGAGCGCGTACGCACCCTCGAGTTCGTCGACCGTCGCACGCACGGCATCGACCAGGTCGTCATTCGACTTTAAATGATGATGGATGCGGTGCGCGATCACCTCAGTATCGGTCTCGGTCTCGAACGTATAACCCAGGCCCTTGAGATCATCGCGCAGCTGCTCGTAGTTCTCGATGATGCCGTTGTGGACGATCGCGAGATCGTCGCCGGACATGTGCGGGTGCGCATTGGCCTCGCTCGGGACCCCGTGCGTCGCCCAGCGCGTGTGCGCGATGCCGATCGGGCTGGACAGGGGTTGCTCTTCGAGCGCCGCCTCGAGTTCCGCAACTTTGCCGAGTCGCCGACGACGCTCCATCCGGCCGTTCGCCAATGCCGCCACGCCGGCTGAGTCATAACCCCGATATTCGAGTCGGCGGAGCCCCTCCACCAGGATGGGAATGACGTTTCGCTCGGCGACTGCCCCTACGATTCCGCACATATTTTGTTAACCTTTGTTATCGCGCGAACTACAAATTATCGCGGATTTCCTGAGCGTTTTGCGGGAGTGGCTCGCAGTTTCCGCTTTCCTTCGGGGCAGGTCCAGCTGGCGCTAGGGCTTTTTCTTGACGGGCCGCTTCCAGCCATCGATCGCCGTCTGACGCGCCCGCTCCAGCGTCAACGTATCCGCGGGCGCCGTCTTCGTGATCGTCGACCCCGCGCCGATCGTGGCGCCCGCGCCGATCTCGACCGGGGCCACGAGCTCTACGCCCGATCCGATGAACGCACCGTCGCCGATCGTGGTCTGATGCTTGTTGGCGCCGTCGTAGTTACAGGTGATCGTGCCGGCGCCGACATTGACCGCGTCGCCGATGGTCGCATCGCCGATGTACGTCAGATGATTGACCTTGCTGCCCTTGCCGATACGGCTCTTCTTGATCTCGACGAAGTTACCGACCTTGGCCTCGTCGGCCATCTCGACGCCCGGCCGCGTTCGGGCATACGGGCCGATCTGACAGTTGCGGCCCGCGCGCGTTTCCTCGATCAGGCAGTGCGACAGGATCTCGGTCCCAGCGCCGATCACCGCATCGCGAATAATCGTGTTCGGACCGACGGTGACACCGTCGCCGAGTTCGACGTCTCCGGCGAAGACCACGTTGACGTCGATGAACACGTCCCGGCCGCAGGTCAGCGTACCGCGCACGTCGACTCGTTCCGGATCGACAAGGGTCACGCCATTCTGCAACAGCTCACCGACGGCGCGACGACGATACATCGCTTCGGCCTCGGCCAGCTGGCGCTTGTCGTTAATACCGAGCACTTCCGCGTAGTCCGGCGCATCCACCGGCACGACCGCCACGCTATCTTCAATCGCGCACGCGACGATGTCGGTCAGGTAGTACTCGCCCTGAGCGTTATTGGGCGCAATGCGATCGAGCCACTGCGCCAGGTGCCGGCCCGGGCAGGCCATCAGCCCCGTGTTGATCTCCGCGATTCGCCGCTGATCGGCGTTGGCGTCTTTCTCTTCAACGATCTCGACCACGTGACCGCTGACATCGCGAATGATGCGACCGTACCCGGTGGGATCCGGCAGGACCGTCGTCAGAACGGCGAGTTTGTCCGCGCCCGCTGCGGAGACGAGCGACGCGACTGTCTCGGCACGCACGAGCGGCACGTCGCCACACAGTATCAATACCGTCTGGTCGGGCTCGATATGCGGCAACGCCTGCTGGACCGCGTGGCCGGTACCGAGCTGTTCGGCCTGCAGAACCCATTCCAGTTTACGGCCGGCGAAATACTCCTGAACCCTTTCACCACCGTGACCATAGACGACGAGCGTAGTGACCGGATCGAGTTCCTGCGCCGCATCGAGAACGTGCTCGAGCAGGGGTCTGCCCGCCAGTGGCTGCAGCACCTTCGGCAGGTCCGAGCGCATGCGGGTGCCCTGGCCCGCGGCGAGGATGACGACACTGATATTCATGGGACGCTACTTTACCCGCAAGGACGCCTAAATGGCACACGGCGGCTTGCAGAAATTCCTGGTCGGCCGCTGTGATTTAAGAGGACTGCCGGTTGAATTCCGCGGCATAGGGTTCGTTTTGCGACTCGCTAAACCTGCGGCGGCCATCCCTGGCCGCCTCCGGAGCGACTCCGGCGCGCTCCCGCGTCCTGCTCCGCGCGCCTGCGACGCCGCTCGCTGCAAAACGAACCCTATGCCGCTTGTATCCCAGCCAACACAAAGACTCCGGCGCCCGTTGGACGCCGAAATTCCGAGATCATGACTCTATAGCGCCCGCGGGTAAGCCGGCGGTCAACGACCGATCAGCTGCGACGTCCCCGGAGCTTCTGGGCCGCTCGGTAGCGTGCCGCGGCTTCGACGAGCTGCATCTGGGCATGTTCGATGTCTTCCCTGGCCGTTGCGCCCTTCAGCGCCTCCTCGGCCACGGCCTGCGCGTCCAGCGCGGCCTGCTCGTCGAGCTGGTCGCCGTGCATGGCCGAGTCGGCCAGCACCGTCACCAGGTGCGGCTGCACCTCGAGCACCCCGCCGGTCACGTAGAAGAACAACTCGTCCTCTTCCTCGGGCGAATGAATGCGGACCTCGCCCGGTCGCAGGTTCGTCATCAGCGGCGCGTGCCGCGGCGTGATGCCGACGTCACCCTCGCGGGCCGGCGCGACGACCATGTCGGCGACACCCGAGTAGATCTCGCCCTCGGCGCTGACGATTTCGACGTTGATTGTGCTCATGTATTCGCTCTCTTGCCCACTTCGTTCAGGAAGTCAGGACGGGTTACATGGTTTTGGCTTTCTCGACGGCCTCTTCGATGCCGCCCACCATGTAGAACGCCTGCTCGGGGAGGTCGTCGTAATCGCCGGCAACGATGCCCTTGAAGCCGCGAATCGTGTCCTGCAGGTTGACGTATTTTCCGGGCGCGCCCGTGAACGTCTCCGCGACGGTGAACGGCTGCGACAGGAAGCGCTGCACCTTACGCGCGCGCTGGACGGCCAGCTTGTCTTCCTCGGACAGCTCATCCATACCGAGAATCGCGATAATGTCCTGCAATTCTTTATAGCGCTGCAGAACCGCCTGCACGCCACGCGCCGTTTCGTAATGATCCGAACTGATGGTATTCGGATCGAGCAGGCGACTGGTTGAGTCGAGCGGGTCGACCGCCGGGTAGATACCGAGCTCGGCGATCTGGCGCGACAATACGAGCGTCGCGTCGAGGTGCGCGAAGGTCGTGGCAGGCGACGGGTCGGTCAGATCGTCCGCCGGGACGTAGACGGCCTGGAAGGACGTGATCGAGCCGGTCTTCGTGGACGTGATGCGCTCCTGCAGGACACCCATCTCCTCGGCCAGCGTCGGCTGATAGCCCACGGCAGACGGCATGCGTCCGAGCAGCGCCGATACCTCGGTTCCGGCCAGCGTATAACGATAGATGTTATCGATGAACATCAGTACGTCGCGGCCCTCGTCGCGGAACTGCTCCGCGATCGTCAGTCCGGTCAGCGCGACACGCAGCCGGTTGCCCGGGGGCTCGTTCATCTGGCCGTATACCAGCGACACCTTGTCGAGTACGCCGGACTCCTTCATCTCGTAGTAGAAGTCGTTACCTTCACGGGTTCGCTCACCGACACCGGCAAATACGGAGTAACCGCCGTGTCCCTTGGCGATGTTGTTGATCAGCTCCATCAGCGTGACGGTCTTGCCGACACCGGCGCCGCCGAACAAGCCGATCTTGCCGCCCTTGGCGATCGGCATGATCAGATCAACGACCTTGATCCCGGTTTCCAGTAATTCGGTGGATGACGCCTGATCCTCGTAGAGCGGCGGCAACCGATGAATCGGCATTCTCATTTCTTCACCGATCGGACCGGCCTGGTCGATCGGTGTGCCGAGGACATCCATGATGCGTCCGAGCGTCTTCTCGCCGACCGGCACCTTGATCGGCTCACCGGTATTGTTGACGGCGAGGCCGCGGGTCAGGCCTTCGCTCGAGCCCATGGCGATCGCACGGACGATTCCGTCGCCAAGCTGCTGCTGGACTTCCAGCGTCAGATCACTCTCTTCGATCCTGAGCGCGTCGTAGATATTCGGCAACGCATCCTGTGGAAACTGTGCATCCACAACGGCGCCGATGATTTGTACTACTTTTCCGGAACTCATATCTGATAGTCCTCTATACGGCGGCGGCTCCGCCGACGATTTCTGAAATTTCCTGCGTAATGGCTGCCTGGCGAGCCTTGTTGTAATCGAGCTGTAATTCGTCGATCAGCTTGCCGGCATTGTCGGTGGCGCTCTTCATCGCCACCATCTTGGCCGCCATCTCGCACGCGACATTTTCGACCGTGGCGCGATAGACCTGCGATTCAATGTAGCGCGCCAATACCGAATCGAGCAGGTCGACGGCATCGGGCTCGTAGATGTAATCCCAGTGTTGCGGCAATTCATCGGCGTCGATCGCCTCGACCGGAATCAACGTGTCGCTCTTCGGCTGCTGGCTCATCGTATTGACGAACTTGCTGTGCATCAGGAACAGGCGATCGATATTTCCCTCGGTATACGAGTCGAGCATGATCTTGATCGAGCCGACCAGGTCGGCAACCTTGGGATCTTCGCCCAGATGCGTGGCTGCGCCGACGACGTTGACCTTCAGGCTGCGGAAAAACTGTACGCCTTTCGCACCGATCAGGCACAGATCAACCTCGATGCCCTGTTCCCGCCACTCCTTCAGTTCCCTCAGCAGGGTGCGAAAGGTATTGACGTTCAGGCCGCCACACAGGCCCCGGTCCGTCGTGATGACAATATAGCCAACCCGCTTGACCTCCCGTTCCACCAGGAACGCATGCCGATACTCCGGATTCGCCTGGTACAGGTGGCCGATGACCGTGCGGATCTTATCGGCATACGGACGCGTCTCTTCCATGCGCGTCTGCGTGCGGCGCATCTTCGCGGCCGCCACCATTTCCATCGCCTTCGTAATCTTCTGCGTGTTCTTGACGCTGCCGATCTTCGTGCGAATTTCTTTCAAGTTTGCCATTTGGCTTAATAGGCTCCGTTCGCCTTGAAGTCTTCGACGGCCTGCTTCATGCCGGCCTGGATCTCGTCATTCAGATCGCCCTTATCACTGATCTCGTTCACCAGGTCCGCGAACTTGTCATTGATATAAGAGTGCATAGCCGCTTCGAAGGCGACGATCTTGTCGGCGTCGACGTCGTCGAGATAACCCTCGTTCGCCGCGAACAGTGAGATGGCCATTTCACCGACCGACAGCGGCGAGTACTGCGGCTGCTTCATCAGTTCCGTGACACGCTGACCGCGCTCGAGCTGCTTCCGGGTGGCCTCGTCGAGGTCGGACGCGAACTGCGCGAACGCCGCCAGCTCTCGATACTGGGCCAGTGCGAGTCGCACGCCGCCGCCGAGCTTCTTGATGATCTTCGTCTGCGCCGCGCCACCGACACGCGAGACCGACAGGCCGGCGTTGATGGCCGGGCGTATACCGGCGTTGAACAGGTCCGTCTCGAGGAAGATCTGGCCGTCGGTGATAGAAATCACGTTGGTCGGCACGAACGCCGAAACGTCGCCGGCCTGGGTCTCGATGATCGGCAACGCCGTCAGCGAACCGGTCTTGCCCTTGACCTCGCCGTTCGTGAGACGCTCCACTTCTTTCTCGTTGATGCGCGCAGCGCGCTCGAGCAGGCGTGAGTGCAGGTAGAACACGTCACCCGGGTAGGCTTCACGACCCGGCGGACGCCGGAGCAACAGCGACACCTGACGGTAGGCCCATGCCTGCTTGGTCAGATCGTCGTAGATGATCAATGCGTCTTCACCGCGATCGCGGAAATACTCGCCCATCGAACAACCCGAATACGGTGCGATGTATTGCATCGCGGCCGATTCGGCGGCGGTGGCCGCAACGATAATCGTATGCTCCATGGCGCCGTGCTCTTCGAGCTTGCGTGCGACGTTCGCCACGGTCGAGGCCTTCTGGCCGATCGCGACGTAGATACATTTGATGCCCGTGCCTTTCTGATTGATGATCGCGTCGATCGCGACCGCGGTCTTACCCGTTTGCCGGTCGCCAATAATCAATTCTCGCTGGCCGCGGCCGACCGGCACCATCGCATCGATCGACTTCAGGCCGGTTTGCACCGGCTGGTCGACCGACTGGCGCTCGATGACGCCCGGGGCAACCTTCTCGATCGGCGCCGACTCCTGCGTATCGATCGCGCCCTTGCCGTCGATCGGCTCACCGAGGGAGTTCACGACTCTGCCGAGCAACGCGCGCCCGACCGGCACTTCGAGAATACGGCCGGTCGTCTTGACCGTGTCGCCTTCCGAGATGTGCTTGTAGTCGCCGAGTACCACCGCACCGACCGAGTCCTGCTCGAGATTCAGTGCGAGGCCGAACGTATCGCCCGGGAACTCCAGCATTTCGCCGTACTGGGCGTCACCGAGACCATGAATACGCGTGATGCCGTCGGTGACCGCGATCACCGTGCCGACGTCACGCGCTTCCGCGGCGCTGTCGAAATTTTTGATGCGATCTTTGATCAGGTCGCTGATTTCAGAGGCTTTAATGGCCATCTCTTGATTCCTTTAGTTCGTCAGTGCACTGGCCATTTTGCCCAGCGCCGTGCGTATCGAGCCGTCGATCACGAGGTCGTCCGCCTGCAGGCGTGCGCCCCCGATCAGACTCTCGTCCAGCTTGAAGTGCAGGTTAATTTCGCGACCGAAACGCTTTTTCAGCGCCGCGCTGATCCTGGCGTGCTGTTCCGCATCGACGGGTGACGCGGCAGTCAGGACTACATCGACGCTGTTCTCGACATCGGCCTTGAGCTTGTCGAATAACACGGCGATTTCTCCCAGCACCGGCAACCTGCCGTTCTCTGCCAGAAGCTTCAGCAGGTTATCGACCTGCGCTGAATCGACCCCGGCGCCGGCCGCCTGTCGGGCGACATCAGCCACGAGGCCGACGATCTGCGCGGTATCCGTTTTCGGACTGTCGATGAGGCGCGCGACGTTCGCATCGGCGACCGCAACGGCTGACGCATGCAGCAGGTCTGACCAGACGCTCAGGGCCCCGGACTCGCGAGCCAACTGAAAGACGGCCTCGGCGTATGGGCGCGCAATGCCAATATTCTCAGCCATGAGCGCTCAGATCTCCGCAGCGAGTTGGTCGAGCAAAGCCTGATGCGCCGAAGCGTCGATCTCTCGCGAGATGATCTTCTCGGCACCGGCGACCGCGAGCGCGGCAACCTGCCCACGCAATTCTTCGCGTGCGCGATTGACCTCCTGCTCGACCTCGGCCTGCGCCGACGCCAGGATGCGGTCTTTTTCCTGGTCCGCCGTGCCGCGGGCCTCGTCCACGATGCCGTTGGCACGCGTGTTGGCCTGATCGATGATCTCGCGGGCCTGGCCGCGAGCTTCGTCGAGCAACTTGGTCTTCTCGACCGCGGCGACTTCGAGCGAACGCGCGCCTTTCTCGGCTGCGGCCAGACCGTCGGCGATCGTCGTCTGACGCTCCTCGATCATGCCCATCAGCGGCGGCCACACGAACTTCATGCAGAACCACACGAACACGATCATCGCGATCGTCTGGCCGATTATTGTGGCGTTAATATCCACCTGGCTTCTCCTGAAAGATTGGTAATCGCCAACAGGCGACGGTGCCGCCCGGTTGCCGGTACGTCTTTAGCCCATTGCCGC
>CAZISL010000055.1:0-3803 GCA_964541975.1 uncultured Chromatiaceae bacterium
GACGCGGACGAGTCCAAGCAGGTTGCTGCCGAGAACGAGCGCGTCCGCAAGCAAAACTGTCAGCTGGCCATGGATCGCGCGCAAAAATACGATCAGGCGCATCGCCTGTATCGAGCGACGGAAGGCGGCGGGCGGGACTACCTGACCGACCAGGAGCTCGATAGTGAGCGCGCCGCGGCCAACCTTGCCGTCAACGAATGGTGTAGCAGGAAGTAGCAGCGATTGTGGCTTCGCATCGCTGCGTTGAGAATCTGCTGACCACCTGAGACTATTCTGATTCCGCCGGCAGCCGATCACACAGCGAGAGACGTTGGCCAACGACTCCGACAACGACCGCGCCCGTAAACCCTTCTACCTGCCGAATTTCTGCAGTTCTTCGGCCGTGTTTGGTGCCGTGCTGATCGCGGTACTGGCCGCCATCATGATGACGCTGGCGCGCGTGACGCGCTGGGAATATTTCTTCGGCGACCTGGCGAAGACATCCCTGATGCTCGTCTGGACCGCGTTGGTGGTGTCGGCGGTTCTGTGCCTGCTGCGCAGATGGCTCATTCGGTTTTCCGTATTCAAGGGCAGCGTGCTGACATTCGCCGCGGTGATTCTGGTCGTCGTCCTCGTATCCGAAATCGTGTATTTCCTCGGCACTATCTACTCCCCCGATGGAATTGCCGGCGCCGATAACTGGTTCCCGCAGGATCGCTGGTATTTCATGTCCCGCAACATCCTGGTCGGCATGATCATCACGGGCCTCGGCCTGCGGTACTTCTATGTGTCGCACCAGTGGCAACGGAACGTCGAGAGCGAGGCGCGCACGCGCATCCACGCCCTGCAGGCACGCATCCGGCCCCACTTCCTGTTCAATAGTATGAACACGATCGCCGAGCTGACGCGCACGAATCCGGCCGCGGCCGAGACCGCCGTCGAAAACCTGTCCGATCTGTTTCGCGCGTCTCTGGCCGATTCGAGCAAGCTGATTCGGCTGGAGCAGGAACTCGAGGTCACACGCATTTACCAGGACATGGAGCAGCAACGTCTCGGCGAGCGCTTAAAGGTCGAATGGCGCCTCGACGCCGATCTGCCCGGGCGCGCGCAGATTCCGAGCCTGATGCTGCAGCCGTTGCTCGAGAACGCGATCTATCACGGTGTCGAGCGGCTGTCGGAACCCGGCGTCGTCGAAGTCGAGGGACGCCGGAAGGGCGACATGATCTACCTGTCGGTGCGCAATCGGCTGCCTGAAAAAGAGAACCGCAAGTCATCGGGTAACAAGATTGCGCTCGAAAATATTCAGGAAAGGCTGACGCTCGCGTTCGGGCCACGCGCGCGCATGTCGCGCGCCGTCGACCAGACGCACTACGAAGTCAGCATCGCGTTTCCGCTCAGGGAAGGATGATGAAGGTATTGATCGCTGATGATGAGGCTCCGGCGCGCGCGCGCCTGCGGCGCATGCTCGAAGAGCTACCGGACTGTGAGGTCGTCGCAGAAGCGGAGAATGGCCGCGAGGCACTGCAGGCGTGTATGGACCATGAGCCGAGCGTCGTGCTGCTCGACATCCGGATGCCGGACATGGACGGTATCGAGGCGGCACGTCACATCGCCGAGATCGAGGCCGGCCCGGCGGTCGTATTCACGACGGCTTACGACCACTACGCCATTGACGCGTTCGACGCGCATGCGGTCGGTTACCTGCTGAAGCCCGTGCGACGCGAACGCCTGGAGAAGGCGCTCAGGTTCGCGTCCAGGCTCGGTCGTGCCGAGCTGGCCGAAGTGGGTCGGGAGTCAGGGGACGTCGCGGCGCGAACCAATATCTGCGTTCGGCGCGGCGAGGAACTGCGTCTGATCCCGATCGATGACATCGTCTATTTCCATGCGGATCAGAAGTACGTCACCGTGTACCACTCCGGCGGGGAAGATCTGCTCGACGAGCCACTGAAAGGCCTCGGCGAGGAGTTCGCCACGCACTTCATCCGCATTCATCGCAGCACGTTGATTGCGCTGCGCTACCTGGAGCGCATGGAGCGCGTCGACGGTCAGTACGAAGTCTGGCTCAGGGGCATCGAACGACCTTTGCCGGTCAGCCGCCGCCATGTCACGGCGGTAAAGTCCTGCCTGAAGCGCGTGTCCTGAGGCGCCGGTTTTACGTCGCTAATGGTCGGTGTAAATACGGGTGGCCGGGCGGACGTCGGGGCTGGCAAAATGGACCGTCAGGTATAGCTGCGGCCGATACAGGGATATGAACGACAAAACCGAAGATCAGCAGGACGAGAGCGCGACAACGGAATCCGTGGAACAGGCGGACGGCGGCAGCGCCGCAGCGACAGCCGCTGCTGCGGAGCCGCCGCAGGAGGCCGAGGCGCCCGCCGAAGAACAGGCCTCGAAGCCTGCGGCCGAGCCGCCGCCGGCGAAGAAATCTTCATCGGGTGTCGGAATACTGGCCCTGCTGATTGCCCTGGCCGCCGCCGCCGGCACGGGTTACGTCTGGTACGAGCAGCAGTCACAGCGAATCCTCGAGTCGCGCATCGAGGAGATTGGACGAGACCTGGATCGCCGCGCGAAAGATCTCGACCGTTTGCTCGACAACGCGGAGAATCTGACGCGCATCGATCGCGAAAATGCCGATGAGATCTCGGATCTCGCCGGCCGGTTCGATCGCGAGTTGGCCGAGATCCCGGTGCGCATGACGCAGCTCGAGGCGACCGTCGAGAAGGTCCCGGGAATTTCCTTCAAGGCGCGCTCGGCATGGCTCCGTTCCGAAGCCGAGTACTTCCTCCGCATAGCCAATGCGCAACTGAGCCTCGCGGGCAACGTGGATGTCGCGCAGCGCGCCCTGGAACTTGCCGATGCGCAGTTGCGCGACTTGGCCGACCCCAAGTTGACGCCGGTACGCGAGGCGATCAACGATGAACGTGCCGCGCTGATGGCCGTGCCGCGGCCCGACGCCGAAGGCATCGTGCTGAAGCTTGGGAGCCTGACGCGATCGCTCGACAGACTGTCGCTCGCGGACACCGCCCGCACGGGCTTTCGCGGCGAGGCCGGGGAGGCGGCCGAGGAATCCGGTTGGCAGCGGGCCTGGCGAGCGATCGTCGATGCGCTGAAGAGCGTCATCAGCGTCAAGCGCGAGGATCGCGAGATCACCCCATTGCTGACGGCGGCCGAGGAGTCGATGCTCGTGCGCAGCCTGGACGTGGATCTGCAAATCGCGCGTCTGGCCGTCATTCGCAACGAAGGGGAGTTGTATCGTGATTCACTCGCAGCGGTTCGTGATCGACTGAATCGATACTTCGACCTCGAGTCGACCCGCGTGCAGGCCGCTTTGTCGACGCTCGACGAAGTCGCGCAGGCAGAACTGCCGGACGAACTGCCCGACATCTCCGGGTCGTTGACCTTGCTGCTGAATACCCCGGCCGGAGCCGACGCGCAATGAAGGCCGGTTTTGCCATTATCCTGATTGTGCTGATCGGCGTGCTCGGCACGCATTTCATGCTGGAGAACAACGGCTACGTGCTGATCAGTTTCCGCGGGTACACCGTGGAAATGTCCGTGCCCGCGCTGATTTTTGTCGCGCTCGTTGCGTACCTGCTGGTTCGCTTGTTCATCCGGATCCTGCGCGCGCCGCGGCAGCTCGGTGAAAAGGTGGCGCGATCCCGCGTACAACGATCCGGCAAGAACACGACTCGCGGACTGATCGCGATGTCAGAGGGCAAGCTCGCCAAGGGCGAACGATTGCTGACGAAGGGCGCGGCCAACAGCGAGGCGCCGGTCGTGAATTACCTGACCGCCGCGCGCACCGCCCAGGCGCAGGGCGACAG
>CAZISL010000056.1:0-3984 GCA_964541975.1 uncultured Chromatiaceae bacterium
CTGGAAATGACGTTAGGCTCGGACGGCAGTGCCGACGTGGCAGAGATCTACCTGAATCGCGGCGAGCAGATATCCGCCGGCAGCGTCGGGGTAACGTACGGCGACGAGCTGCTGATCGGCTCGATCACGGCCCGCAAGATCCTGATGTGCAGGATGACGGACGACTGAGTTCGAACGCGCGTTACTCGACGCACGTCATACAGCTGTAGTGCTCCAGCGCGGCTTCATGGACCGTGATATCGACGCCGTCATGCGACTGCAGCTATTCGCGCGAATCGAAGCGCAGACCCGCAGATATGCTAATCCTGTTAGAAAAAACCGTCTCTCTGCGGGCCATTGCTCGTCGCAGCGCGCGGTGCCGCTACTTGCCGAGATTCTCGTCCAGGAAATCGCGGAACATCTGCGCCCAGCGATCGGCGGCCTCCTCCGTGCGCGCCCAGTCGGGACCGGTTGCGGCGCCGGCGATCGGCGCGGGCGCCTTCTCCTTGTCGCCGGCACGCGCCAGGACTTCGCCGCTCTGCGAATCGGCAAGTTCCATGAAGAAGCTCAGCTGTCCTGCCGCGACCAGCGATGCCGCACGCCCCTTGATCGGCAGGTCCTCGGGCACCGATGACGACTCGAGATCAACCAGCGACGCGCGGACATGCAGGACATCCGGGCCAGGCGCGTCCACGAGTTCATAGTCGTCGCCTAATTTGCCGAGAAAGGCGGTGCGGAAGATCTTGCGCAGGCGGTCGAGATCTTCAGGATCGGGTGACGCGGAACCCTCGTAGTAATAGATTTCGAGCGGCACCGGTTGCAGACGCGTGTAGCGCGAAAAGTCCACGCCGGGCTTGAAGTAGGCCGAATCCGCGCGCGAACCCGGCACGGAAACGTAGGATTCGACGGTCGTCTTGACGCAGCCCGCGATCAGAGCGGCACATGCGGCAACCACCAATACACGTGAGATGAGTGACATCGCCGTGATCGTCCGCGCGTTCCGACGAACGCGTCAGCCCAACAGGACGTTGTCGAGAATGGCCGCGGTGAGCAACAGGCCAAGCTGAACAATCGACGCCGCGAAGGTCCGCCAGGCCTGCGAAACGCTCGGCTGCAGGAACAACTTCAAACTCTCCCAGACGAAGAACACGCCGCCCGCCAGCGCACCGACGAAATAGATCCAGCCCATGCCGTAGTAAACCGGGGCCAGGGACAAGGCCACCAGCACGACCGCGTGCGCGAGGATCGTGCCGGTCGACAGCGCCTCGCTGGTAATGACTGGCAGCATCGGAACACCGGCTGCGCGGTAGTCTTCCTTGCACGCGAATGCGAGCGCCCAGAAATGTGGGGGCGTCCACAGGAACAACACGACGGCGAGGATCATCGGCGCCGGCGCCAGTGTCGCGCCGGTCGCGGCCGCGCCCGCCATGACGGCGAAGCTGCCCGCCAGACCGCCAATGACGATATTCATCCACGTGCGGGTCTTCAGCCATACGGTATAGACGACGCCGTACGTGAATGCGCCGAGAAAGATGTAAGCCGCGGCTTCCAAGTTCGTCGCGACCGCCGCGACGACGATCGAAGCGATCAGCAGGCCCGCCAGGGCCGTCAGCCAGTAGGTATTCGCATTGAGCTTGCCGGTCACGAAGGCGCGCTTGCGCGTGCGCTTCATGCGCGCGTCCAGGTCGCGTTCGTAGAGTTGATTGAATGCGCCGGCAACCGATGACGCGACCAGCGTCGCCATGCCGAGCAGGAAAATCTGCAACGGCGTCAACGTCGCGCCGGGGCTGACGGCCACGCCGGCGAGGGCGCAGGCCATGATCAGGAAACCGAGCCGCACCTTGGCCGCGTGGTATATCAGTTTGATGGTCGCACTCATATTTTCGATGTTGTACTTAAAATTGTGGATCCGGGGAACCGACGGCGACTCTGTCGGTGAGCGATCATTTTAGCGCATCCGGCCCGGAAAGAAGAGCACACCCGGAAAGCTCGGCTAATCCCGCGGCGCGGCTCGGTCCGTCAGGTCTCCGCCGGACTCGACGGCCTGCCCGGCGGCCGCTTCCTGCAGAGGCCCGCACGGACCATATAATCCCGAGTTATACCCGGATAACAACAACTACGTTCACGGGCGCCATGGATGCGACTACCGTACCCCCCTCAAAGGTACGCATGCATGGCAACGAATACTGCGGAAATACTCGACCTGACCCGCCTCAGCGGGATCGGCGCCTATGACGAAAATGAATCGCGTCGACGCGCGCTCGAGCATTGCAACGAGCTCTTCGCGGGCTGGTCGGCGCAGGCGCGCGTCGCCTGGGCGCTGGAGCACCTGCCAGACAGGCACGTCCTGACGTCCAGTTTCGGCGCGCAGGCCGCTATTTCGCTCCACCTCGTCACCCAACTGATGCCGCGAATTCCGGTGATCTTCATCGATACGGGTTACCTGTTTGAAGAAACCTACCGGTTCGTGGATGAATTGACGGAACGCCTCGATCTGAATCTGCATGTATACCGGGCCACGACCAGCCCTGCATGGCAGGAAGCGCGTTTCGGCAAACGCTGGGAACATGGCCTGGAGGGCATCGAGGCCTACAACCACGACAACAAGGTCGAACCGATGGAACGCGCCCTGCGCGAGCTTTCGGTGGGCACGTGGTTCGCCGGGCTGCGGCGCGATCAGGCACTCGGCCGTGCGAAGGTTCCGTACCTGGACTGGGCCGGTGATCGCTGGAAGGTCCATCCGATCGCCGATTGGTCCGACCGCGACGTATACCTGTATCTGCAGGACAACGACCTGCCCTATCACCCGCTGTGGAAAGAGGGCTACGTGTCCATCGGCGACGTCCACACGACACGCTCGCTCAACGATGTCGATACGGTGGAGAAGACCCGCTTCTTCGGACTCAAACGCGAATGTGGCCTGCACGAGATCGACCTCTCGGGTCTCTGATCCGCCGGCCAGAAAAGATTCGTTTACGCCGCATCGGCGATCTCGCTGCCGCAGCCACCGCGCGTCGGTAGCGGTATGTCGGCGAGCAAAGCATCGACTGCCGCCTGGGTTTCGAGATCCGCGGCCTCGCGGGTCAGCTCGGGCGTCAGGTGCGGCGCGAACAGCGACACGAAGTCGATCATGTAACCGCGCAGGACCTGCTCGCGACGAAATCCCAGCCACGTCGTGCAGCGCGGGAACAAACCTTCTGCCGACATCGACACGAGGTCTTCTTCGTCCGAGCACTCGTAGGCCAGCCCTGCAACCACGCCAACGCCCATACCCATGCGGACGTAGGTCTTGATGATGTCGGCATCCCGTGCCGTGAACACGACGTCCGGCTCCAGCCCATGTTCGGCGAACGCATTCTTGAATGAAGACTCACCGGTCAGGCTGAACACGTAGGTCACGAGCGGATACCCTGCGAGCGTTTGCAGATCGAGTGCCGAGTCCCCCTCGACCAGCGGGTGATTTTTCGGCACGAGCACTATGCGATCCCAGTGGAAACACGGTAACAGGACGAGCCCGGGAAACAGGTGGCGCGAACCGGTCGCGATTGCAAAGTCGACCTGGTCGTTCGCGACCAGTTCCGCGATCTGCTCGGAAGTCCCCTGGTGCAGTTCCAGGTTGACCTTCGGGTAACGCTCGCGGAAATCTCGAATGATCTCGGGCAAGACATAGCGGGCTTGCGTGTGCGTCGTTGCGATCGACAACGTGCCCTCTTGCTCTCCCGACAGATCCCTCGCGAGGCTGCGAATGTTGTCGACCTCGCGCATGATCCGGCGCGCTCTCGCGATCACGTCGCGACCCGCCGGCGTGATCGCCGCGAGACTTTTACCCTTGCGCGTGAACAGCTGCACCTTCAGTTCCTGCTCGAGCAGTTTCAGCTGCTTGCTGATCCCCGGCTGGCTCGTATACAGGCGCTCGGCCGCGGCCGTGATATTCAGGCCGCTGTCGGCAATGGCGAGCAGGTAGCGGAGTTGCTGGAGGGTCATGGGTGTATGCTGGCGGTGGCG
>CAZISL010000057.1:0-5072 GCA_964541975.1 uncultured Chromatiaceae bacterium
GACCGGACGCTGAACGTCAAGATCCCGCAAGGCATTCGCGACGGGCAGAAGATTCGCCTGACGGGCCAGGGCGGACCGGGAATCGGCAATGGCAAGGCCGGCGACCTGTTTCTCGAGGTCGAACTCCGCGCCCCGAATCGCTACCGGATCGACGGCGCCGACGTGTATCTGCAGTTGCCGGTGGCACCATGGGAGGCAGCGCTGGGCGCGACGATCAAGGTGCCGATTCCGTCCGGCGACGTCGATCTCAAGATTCCGACGGGTTCCAACCAGGGCGGCAAACTGCGGCTGAAGGGGAAGGGAATTCCTTCCGGCGAACCTGGCGACTTCTACGTCGTGCTCGACGTGCGCCTGCCACCCGCTGAAACCGACGAGGCCAGGGCGCTGTATGAGAAAATGTCGAAAGACATGGCTTTCGATCCGCGAGCCGGCCTGTAAGGCAACGATGCGATGACGGAACACGAAGCGAACGAGTTGTCCGGATCGATCTTCGACGAGACGATGGAGATCACGGTCGTCGAGCTCTGTCATGTCTGCGCGATTGAAATTACGCTGGTCGACGAGATGATCGGCGAGGGCATTCTCGAACCCAGCGGCGGCGCCCGCGACGATCGTCGATTTCCCTATAGCAGTGTCCGCCGCACCCGCACCGTGATCCACCTGCAACGCGATCTCGGCCTGAACCTGGCCGGGGCCGCGCTGGCACTGGACTTGCTGGACCGTATCGAGGACCTGCGGTCGCAATTGCGTCGGAAGTGATAAAAAGAAGATTAGGAGAACGTCATGTCCGAGGCTCAACCAATCGAGTCAGGCGTGGTCGCCGCGATCACGTCTTGAGGTTAATCATCATGCGCGCGAGAAACTGTTCCAAATACCTGAATCTGTACCCAGTCTGCCTGCTCGCTGCAGTCCTGCTGACCTCGTGCGCGGGATACGGGCCCGGCACGATTGAGCGCGACCGGATGGACTACGGGCTGTCGCTGAACACGTCGATCAAGCAGCAGTTGCTCGCCAATATCGTTCGGCTGCGCTACATGGAAGCCCCGGTGTTCGTCGATGTCTCCTCTGTGATTAACCAGTACGCGCTGTCCGGCAATGTTCAGGCCGGCCTCGGCTTCAACAATTCGTTTGCCAGCGGGGACACCGGCACGGTCGGCGCGGGCGGGCGCTGGGAGGATCGGCCGACGATCACGTACAGCCCGATCAGCGGCCGGAAGTTTTCCGAGAGCCTGCTGACGCCGGTTCCGCCCGAAGCGCTGTTCGCGCTGGTGCAGTCTGGCTGGCCGGCGCAACTGCTGTTCCGGATGGTCGCCAGCTCGATCAACGGCGTGAAGGATGCTAACGAGGGTCCGTTACTTCGCAGTCAGGCCGATCCGCGCTACCGGGAAATGCTCGCGGTGTGGACTCGCTTGCGGCAACAAGACGTGCTGGGGCTCAGGCGATCCAAGGATGAAGCGGATAACGCCGTCATCGTCCTGTATTTGACTGGGCAAGGCATGAGCGAACAGACGCGGCAGGATATCGATTTCTTGCGCACGACTCTGCAACTGAGGCCGGAATCGAACGAATTCATTCTGAAATATGGACTGATTCCGGATAAGCCGGACGAGATCGCGGTGCTGACCGCATCCATCCTCGACGTGATGCTCGATTTGGCCTGGCAGGTCGATGTGCCGCAGCAGCATATCGATGAGGGCAGGACGGGATCGACCTTTGTCGACACGGGGCTCGGTGGATCGCTGTTTACCGTGCGTCACTCCGAAGACGAGCCGGAAGATGCCTATGTCGCGATCAAGGATCGGGGTTACTGGTTTTACATCGACGACCGGGACGTGATCACGAAGCGGACCTTCGGCGTGCTGCAGATCCTGTTCAGCCTGACCGATGCCGGCGAAGACGCCCGCGGACCGGTGGTATCCATCGGTGGTTAACGCTCCGGTTCTCGCGATTGCGCTTCACCACTTGATGCTGACGCCCAGTACCGGCCCCCACATCGTGATGTCGTAGGCGAACAGATCGGTCCCCTCGCCATCGCGGTAATCGATACCGAGAGCCCGTAGCCCGCCGGTAAACGAGACGTGTTTCCACGGTTGCCAGTCCGCGATCAGCCCCGCGGGCACGGCGATGGCTGCGAGACCTATAAGTACCAGGATCCTCGCGCTGGGTGCGACGTGTGCCGGATACAGCGCAAAGCTCAGAATCAGCGACTAGATGATGATGCTCAGGAAAGGGGACACGATCGTGTAGCACCAATAGACCACGACCACGAGGGCGCCGATCTGGATGAACGAAGCCATCGAGTTGGCGAGATATTTTCTGTCGACTGTGGAGTTCTCGATGTTGGTCATGAATGCCTACCCGAGGGTGCCGCGAGCGAACGTGTATTTGGCTACATCTTCTCATGCAGCTGGGGCCGCATAAGCTAGAATATAGCCGAACGTGTGCTAGAGACATGGACCGCGTACTGATGCGCTGCAGACGAATTCCAGAGCCGCCTTGGGCTTTTACGAATGTATCCGCGCCCTCGACGCGGTTGCTGCTTACGTTCTGCATCGTGCTCCTTGCCGGATGCGCCGCGCGCCCGTATGTCCCCGCAGACGTTTCGTCCGCATCGTTCCTGGATCGGATAATCACGCAGGAAACCGAGACGGTGCGCGTGACCGCCGCGGTTCCGGACGCCGGCGAAACCGAGGCGCTGTTCGGGCTGCCCCTTTACGATCAGGGGGTGCAGCCGGTCTGGCTGGAAATCGAGAACACCGGCCCGACAGTCGTCCGCCTGTTGGTCTTGAGCGTCGACCCCGACTACTACTCGCCGCTGGAGGTCGCGTGGATGAACCGCGGCGGCTTCGGTAAGGAAGGCAAGGCGGCCATGGAACGCTGGTTCTATGACCATGCGGTCGAGCGTCGAGTCCCGCCAGGAGAGTCACGCTCCGGTTTCGTGTTCACGCACCTCAAGCCCGGCACCAAGGGCTTCAACGTCGACCTGATTTCCACCGATCTGCATTCGTTCAGCTTCACGTTCTTCGTGCCGATGCCGGGATTCACGGCCGACTACATGGCCGTCGACTTCCAGGGGATGTATGCGGAGGATGAGCTCGTCGACCTCGACATCGACGGACTGCGTGAGGCGCTGGAGAACCTGCCGTGCTGTGGCACCGACGCGTCGGGCACGAAGGACGGCGCTCCATTCAACGTCGCATTGATCGGCACGGGCACCGCAGTCCGACGTGCGTTGTTGAGAGCCAACTGGCAGGAAACCGAACTCGGCGCCGCGGCAACCCAGGCCGCCCGCCTGCAGTATTACAGGGGGCGCCGGCCCGACGGCACATTCTTCAAGACGAGGGCCGACGGATCCGAACGCAAGGAACTGCGATTATGGCTGACGCCGCTTCGTGTCGGCGCCGACCGGGTGTGGCTCGGACAGACCGGAACGGTCGTTGGCGACGCCAGGCGGAAAGCGACCCGGACCATGGTGGACCCGGACATCGACACGCCGTCCGTCTATCTCACCCAGGAGTTCTGGTATAGCCAGTCACTGCAACGGATCGGCTTCGTCAAAGCCCAGGAGGCGGTGCCTGCCAGCGCACCGCGCACGACGTTTAACGGTTTGAAATACTTCACGAGCGGCCTGCGCGGCGTATTGTGGTTGTCCGAGGATCCCATAGGGCTGGACGAAGTGGTCAACATGAATTGGGAGCAGATGCCTCGTGATTAGTCGGCTTCGGGTAATTTGCCTTGCCGGATGGCTCACAGCAGTCGGCTTGGGACTCGCATCCAGCGTGACCGCCGCGCAGGAGGCGCCGGCGGCGTTTCGACCGGTACCGCCACCGAACGATCGTCTGCACGTGCAATCCGAACGCGATCTGCGGCTGACGACCGCGGTACCGAGCGCGGAGGAAGCGCAGGAGATCTTCGGCGTCCAACTGTACCGGAGCAACGTGCAGCCGGTCTGGGTTCGGGTCGAGAACCTGGGCGACGTCGAGATGATGTTGTTGCCGGTCGGGCTCGATAAAGCGTATTACACGGCGCTCGAAACCGCGTCGCGCAACTACCCATGGGACAAGCTCCTCAATCCGAACGCAGATGCGGATTTTCGTGATCGCAAGATGGGCCTGTCGATTCCGGCCGGCGCGATCCGGTCGGGCTATATCTTCAGCCGGGTGGACGAAGGCACGAAGTCGTTCAATGTCGACGTCGTGCCGCGTGGCGAGACCCCTTACCGGATGACGTTCTTCGTGCCCGTACCCGGATTGCGAATAGACCACTACGACACCGAGTTCGACCAGCTCTACAGCGACGACGAGATCGTCGACGTGGATGTACAGGGCCTGGTGTCAGGGCTGGAGGCGTTGCCCTGCTGCGTCATGGACAAGAAGTCCAAGGACTACGGGGATCCGCTGAACATTGCCTTCGTCGGCGAGATCGATGACTTGTATTACAGCTTCCTGCGAGCCGGCTGGGACGAGACGGAGACGGTCTACGGGTCGTCGCTGTGGAAGATGGCCAAGTCCGCGGTCGCCGGGAGCGAGTACCGCTACTCGCCGGTCAGCGCGCTGTACGTTTTCGGCCGCGCACAGGACGCGGCCCTGCAGCGGGCCCGCAGCAGCATCAACGAGCGCAATCATCTGCGTATCTGGATGACGCCGATGCGCTACGAAGGCAAGCCCGTGTGGATCGGCCAGATCAGCCGCGACATCGGGGTGCGCTTCACGACCAAGACGATTACGACCCACAAGATCGATCCCGACGTCGACGAGACGCGGGAATTCCTGATCGAGGACCTGCTTTACTCCCAGGGCCTCGCGAAGCTCGGCTATGTGCGGGGCGTCGGCGCGGCGTCGTTTGACGAACCGCGTGCCAATCTGACCGGTGACCCGTATTTCACCGACGGACTGCGGGTCGTGATGTGGATGTCGGGTTCGCCGGTTGGCATCGACGAGATCGAGATCGTGGACCTCGGTGCGCGTGCCGAGGCCAGAGCGCCTTAACCGGCTCCTGCGACGCCCACCCGCGTTCTCCCCGGGTCTCGTGGCCAGGCCCCGGCTTCTGACTATCGTACAGATCACGGCATC
>CAZISL010000058.1:0-12846 GCA_964541975.1 uncultured Chromatiaceae bacterium
CCTGTTGCAGCAGATCCCGGAAACGACCGACGTCGCGCTGATCCTGAATCCACAAATTTCCCGCAACGAATTCCTCAGCGCGATTTGCGAGGAACTCCACGTTCCGCTGTCGGAGCGCGCCCACAGCATCAAGGACCTGACGAATGCGCTGAACGCGTTCCTGCTGAAGAACCATAGCGAGGGGCGGAGAACGATTCTGATCGTCGACGAAGCTCAGAACCTCAGGATAGACGTGCTGGAACAGGTCCGCTTGCTGACTAACCTGGAAACGACCAAGCAGAAGCTGCTGCAGATCATCCTGATCGGGCAGCCCGAGTTGCGGACCATGCTCGCGCGCAATGACCTGCGGCAACTGGCGCAACGTATCACCGGTCGTTACCACCTCGAACCGCTGTCCCGCGAGGAATCGCTCACCTACATCGATCACCGGCTGAAGATCGCGGGCGCGGTCGCGCCGATCTTCGCGCCCGCGGCGAAACGCGAGTTGTACAAGCTGACCCACGGCGTGCCGCGCATGATCAATGTCATCGCCGACCGCGCCATGCTCGGCGCATTCACGGAAGAAACGCGCGAAGTGACGCCGAAACTGTTGCGCAAAGCAGCGAGCGAAGTCCTCGACCGCGACTTTTCGCCGTGGGCCACGTGGCGGCCATGGCTCGCACGACTCGCGACGCTAGGTGCGGTCGCTGGCCTCTTCGTCGCCGCCAACTGGGCATTGTCCAATCTGTCGCAGCCGCCGCCGGCGGGACCCGTCGAGACTGCGGCGAAACCCGCCCCGGCCATTCCCGCGTCGACGGTTGAGGCTGCACCGACAGTCGACGACCCGGTTATTCCCTCCACCGATCCTGGCAACGCCACCAGCACAGCTGCTCCCGCCGACGCTATGGTTCCGTCTTCCGGTATCGGCCCCTTGCTGAGCGAACAGAGCGGTGCGACGGACACCGACAACGCGTTCGCCACGCTCTTCGGCCTGTGGGGGCTGGACTACGACCGCGAAACGACGCGTGCCTGCGAGCAGGCACAGGGCGACGGCCTGCGCTGCCTGTTCCAGCGCGGCTCGCTGGCCCAGGTCCGGAATCTCGACCGCCCGGTCATACTTTCGTTGCGGGATCCGGACGGTAACCAGCACCAGATCGTGCTGTCGGGGCTCGACGATCGGCAAGCCATGCTGTCGATCGGGACGGAGTCCTACACGGTGAGCGTCGAGGATCTCGGACAATACTGGTTCGGCGACTACCTGCTGCTGTGGCGGCCGCAGATCGACGGGGTGAAGCAGTTCATCCCGGGCATGCGACATGCAGACATCAAGTGGCTTCGCGAGAGTCTGGCAGTGATCCAGGGCGAACCCGTCACGCCGATGGACTCTGAGCTGTTCGACCAGGATCTCGAGTCACGCGTCCGGGACTACCAGCGTCAACGCCGTCTGACCGTGGACGGGCTGGTAGGCTACCAGACGCAGATCGCCATCAATACGGACCTTAACCAGCCCGGCAGCCCCCGACTCGCGCGGGTGAACTGAGCGCATGTCTTTCATTCTCGACGCATTGCGCAAGAGCGACGCGGAACGCCAGCAACAAGTGACGCCCGGACTCGCGACCGCGCAGCAGCGCGTGGCTAAGAATCCGCGTAATCTCTGGATCCCGTTGCTCGTCGTGGTACTGATGCTCAACGCCGTCCTGTTCGGATGGTTCTATCTTGCGGGTAATGCGGAAAACGGGGCGCAGCCAACCGTGGCGACACCGGCGGTCTCCACCCGGCCGCCCGACACCCGATCGCTGCGCAAGGAAGCGAGCGAAACACCCGCAACCACCCCGTCAAGAGTACCCGCGGCATCTTCGGATGAATCGCCCCGGTCGAAGACGGCGTCGGAACCGCGGCTGACCGTCGCGAACGAACCGACCCGCGACGTCACGCCCGCGTTACCGATCGTGACCAACGAGGCGCCGCGAACGGACGCCAAAGAGGCAACGGAGAATATTCAGCCGTCTCTGCCGAGATTCGAGCAGTTGCTGGTCGCCGGCATCATTTCGATGCCACAGTTGCATCTCGATATGCACGTCTACGCGAGTGATCCGAAGAAGCGATTCGTCTTCATAAATATGAGCAAGTATCGCGAAGGCGAGCGGCTGTCGGAGGGACCGGTCGTCGAGGAAATCACGTCGACGGGCGCCATCCTCAATCAACAGGGTAATCGCTTCACGCTGGAGCGGAACTAGCAGGCTGCTAGCTTTCTTTCGGCCGGGCCTCTTCGACCAGATCGGGCCCATCGTTGCGCGGATTGTTGACGACCGTCGAGACGGGCCAGTAAATGATCCGGTCATTGTCGTTCTCCGCCAGGTACTCACGAGCCGCGACCCGCTCGTCGCCGGCATGGCCGCACCAGTGCCGTGCGCCTTCGGGCGGCAAGATGATCGGCATCCGGTCGTGCAGGGGTTTCATGACAGCATTCGCTGCGGTCGTCAGGATCGTGCAGGTCTGCAGTCCCGACCCTTCGGTCCCCTGCCAATCCTCCCAGAGTCCGGCCATCGCGAACGGCTGACGCTCCGGCAGAGCGATAAAATACGGCGTTTTGTGGTCGCCCTCGCGATGCCATTCGTAGAAACCGTCCGCCAGGACGACGCAGCGACGGCGCTTGAACGCCGCGCGAAACGATGGTTTCTCGTGCGCCGTCTCGGCGCGCGCGTTGATCATGCGGTTGCCGATGGCCGGATCCTTCGCCCACGAAGGCACCAAGCCCCACTTCAGCACCGCAGGTTCGAGCGCCGCATCGTCGCCTGCGCGCAGCGCGACGACGAAGCTGCTCGGCGCAATGTTGTAGCGCGCTTCCAGCGGCGCCGGGAACGTAACGCCAAAAATATCCTGCACGGCTTCGTGCGGTGAATAGAAAGCGAATCGTCCACACATAGCGCTTGCCGCCGCTACTCCCGGATCCCGATGCCTTTCTTCATCAGGATCATACTCGCGCCGAACAGCACCCCGATGAAGACGAATATGATCGCGTAGGCGCGGCCGATGTCGATGTCTGAAACGCCGAGCATGCCATAGCGAAACGCATTCACCATGTACAGGATCGGGTTCAGCAACGACAGCTTCTGTGCGAACTCGGGCAGCAGCGTAATCGAATAGAAAACGCCGCCGAGATAGGTCAATGGCGCCAGCACGAATGAAGGGATGATCGAAATGTCGTCGAACTTGCGGGCAAAGATCGCGTTGATCAGGCCCGCCAGCGCGAACACGACGGCCGTCAGGATAACGACACTAAAAGTGATCGGCACGTTCGCGACTTTCAATTCGGTGAAGAACAACGCGATCAGGGTGACGATAAACCCGACGATTAATCCGCGGAGTACGCCGCCCGCAACATGGCCGAGGATGATTGCGTACGTCGGCATCGGCGACACGAGCATCTCCTCGAGGTGCCTTTGGAACTTCGCGCCGAAAAACGACGACACAACGTTGCCGTAGGAATTCTGGATCACCGACATCATGATCAGACCGGGCGCGATGTACTGCATGTAGTCGAAGCCATCCATCTGACCGATGCGGCGTCCGATCAGGTTGCCGAAAATCAGGAAGTACAGTGACATGGTGATGATGGGTGGCACGATCGTCTGCACCCAGATGCGCGTGACGCGGCTCATCTCCTTCCGCACCAGCGTATGCAGCGCCACCAGTTGCTGGCGCGGCGTCACGCTTCCGAGTCCGGTTCAATCGCCGCGATCCGGTCGCTGCGGTCGGTCAGGTTGAAGAACAACTCTTCCAGGCGGTTGGTCTTGTTGCGCATGCTGACGATGCGGACGCCGGATTTCGTCAACGCCGCGAACACGTCATTCAGGTCATGGTCGCGCTGGACGGCGAGCTCCAGCTCGTAATCCTTGCGCTTGTACAGGACACAGCCATCCAGCAAAGGCACATCGTCGATCGGGTCGCGGGTGTTGACGATGAAGTTTTGCTGCTTGAGCGTACGCAGGAACTCGTCCATCGGATGATTCTGGATGACCTGCCCGTCGTCGATGATCGCGACGTGGCGACACAGGCTCTCGGCCTCTTCCAGGTAGTGTGTGGTCAGGATGATCGTCGTGCCCGACTCGTTGAGTTCGCGCAGGAACCGCCACATCGACCGGCGAATTTCGATATCGACACCCGCGGTAGGCTCGTCCAGGATCAGCAACCTCGGCTGATGTACCAACGCGCGCGCAATCATCAGCCGGCGCTTCATTCCGCCCGACAGGTTACGCGCGATGTCGTGGCGCCGGTCCCACAGGACCAGCTGTTCGAGTATCACCTTGGCACGCCGCTGCGCCTCGTGAGCCGGAATGCCATAGAACCCGGCCTGGTTGACCACACAATTCTCCACCTGATCGAACTGATTCAGGTTGATCTCCTGAGGCACGACCCCGATGCTCGCCTTGACCGCGTCAGGCTCCGAATCGATGCTGTGCCCGAATACGCGCACCTCGCCCGCAGTTTTGTTGACGAGGGACGTGATGATGCCGATCGCGGTGGTCTTACCGGCACCGTTCGGACCGAGGAGGGCGAAAAAGTCGCCCTCGGCGACGTCGAGATCGATTCCCTTCAGGGCCTGGATGCCATTCTTGTAGACCTTGGTCAGGTTTCTGATCGACAGTGCATGCATGGGCGCGCATTGTCCTATGCGGGCACCTGCAAGCCAACCTTATTCAGCGGCGCGCTGGTCCGCCAGGGCAAGTGGTATGACGGCCAATCGCGACAATGCGCGCAGCTGGGGATCCCCTGACCGCGCCGCAGAAATCAGATCGGGCCAGAAGCGCGGATGATTGGCGAAGCGCACGCACAGCCGCGGCGCCGCGTCCGTGGCAAGAGACTCGATGAGGCGGACGCTGAGTTGCGGCAGCTGTTCCCCGTAGCCGATGCACAGCGCGCGGACCAACTCACCGTGCTGATCGGATTTCCACAGCCACGTAAGCAACGTTGCCGTGAAGACGCGGGTCAGGCGCAACCAATTGTCACCGGGCAGCCGTGGCGCGCCCGCTGTGATGGTCGACGCAGCCGAAGGTGTGTAGTGATTCGCGAGCGTGCTCGAATCCGCAACCCGGTCGGCCCGATCGCCTTCCGCAGCCGCCATGAACCCCGCCAGCAACGCTGGCGTGCCGGCGATGAATGCGAGTTCGTCACGCGTCAGCTCGCGGAGCTGGGTCGCGATGGTCGGCGCCAGGCGCGGCCGGCCGGGCGCATCCGGCCGATCCTGCCAGACGAGTATTCGCAGCAAGCCGGCGTTCAATGACGTCAGCTCAGCGTAGATACGCGTATCCGGAGACTTGCATTGCATTCTGGTTTCCCCCTGCCCTTAGCCAATAGATATACTATATATGGTTTCATTAAACCATAAAACGTAAATAATGCGGGGTAATGGCCTCCAGGCGCCTTTCCCCGGAAACTCAGGAGATTGGCAAATGCGAGTTACGGACGATCGCTACACGGGAGAAATCGAGAAATTCGACCTGGCGGTGCGGATGATCCGCCACGAGGCCAGGACGGGCACGATCCGGTCGTGTACGGGATTCACCGAGGACCGAATCCGCAAGCTTTATGGCACCTACTTCACCGGCGGCAGCGGCGGACCCGAGGTCAAGCGGCGCCGCGGAAAGTCACCCCGTCAAATCGCGCGATTCGTCGATTGCGCTCGCCGGCAAACGGACGCGACGATCCTCGCGTGCCTGTTCGGGTGCTGTTCGGTATTTCGCCTGACCGACGACCGGCGCCCGGCACCGATGTGTAACCTCGACCGGGTTTCTCTCGGCGCACGCATCTGCCAGGCATTCGAGACCTATCTGCAACTGGTGCCGGAGCCACAGTTCTCTTTCGAATGGACCTGGAACCTCTATCACGCCCTGATCGAGACCGGCGAACTGTACCTCGCGTGGTGTCACTCCTGCTGGGGTCCCTACGTCCAGGATACCTATGCACTCGATTATGAACGCTGTCCGCTTTGCGAGTACAAAGACCAGTCCCGCAGAAACTGAGCTCAGCATTCTTGTACCCGCGGCGGCGATTCGGCATTGTCCCGCGATGGACTCGATCGTTTTTTCCGGCCACTACATCGAACGACGCAGCGAACTGCGCGCGCAACCCGCGGCACTCGACGAGGCATTGGCGAAATCGTCCACGAGGATCGTGCCGGTACTCGGCGACCGGTGCCTGATCGACAACGAACGTCTCGCGATGCTGAGTCGCGTCGATGTGGCCGAACTGGTCGCCGATCCGCAGCGACGGACCTTCCTGGGCATCGTCGACGATGCGCATCTATTTGGCGTCGCTGTCGATGACATCGAACGCTTAGAAGGAGACGTCGAGTTCATCAGTCTGCGCGAAGCATCTGGACGCTTACCGGCCAATGACTCAGCACTCGCCGCATACGCGCGAGCGATGGTCGCGTGGCAGGAGCGGCACCGCCACTGCGGGGTCTGCGGGTCGGGCAATCGCCTGCTCGACGCTGGGTTCGTCATGGAGTGCTCTGATCCCATCTGCAGACATCGCAGCTTTCCACGCCTCGACCCGGCGATCATCGTGCTGGTCGGCGACGGCGATCGCTGCCTTCTCGGCCGCCAGGCGACCTGGCCCAACGAACGTTTTTCGACCATTGCCGGATTCGTCGAACCCGGAGAGAGTCTCGAGGATGCCTTGCGCCGCGAGGTTCATGAAGAGACGAACATCGAGGTCGACGCATGCCGGTATCTCGGCTCGCAACCGTGGCCGTTTCCCGCGGCTATCATGATCGGCTTCCACGCGACCGCGACGTCGACCCACATCGTCTGCAACGATGGCGAGCTGGCGGAGGCGCGCTGGGTGTCGCGCGAAGACATCGCCGATCAGACCATCATCCTGCCGCCGACAATTTCGATCGCCTATCGACTCATCGAGGCGTGGTTCGATAGCCACGAAGGACCGCCGCTAGCCAGCCTGGGATTACCGGCGCCCCCGCTCCGCGTGCCGCGACCGCTCGACGAAAAAAGCTAAAGCGAAGTTAATCGTCAGTCCAGAACGCGATCCAGAAACGCTTTAATGTGCAACAGTTCTTCGGGCGATACCGAATGCGGCATCGTGTACTCACGCCATTCGACCTCGTGCCCGAGCTGCGTCAGTCGCTTGCGTGAATTGCGCGCAAAATTGATCGGCACGACATCGTCCAGTTCCCCATGTGCCATGAAGATCGGCAACTTTGCGTTCGCGTCCGTGCGTTCTTCGAATACGGCGCCAGCCAGGGGCAGGTAAGTCGACAGCGCGAGCACGCCGGCCAGCGGTTGCGGGTATCGCAACGCCGTGAACAACGCCATCGCTCCACCCTGCGAGAAACCGGCCATGACAATCTGTGAGGATGCGATGCCGCGCCCGACTTCGCGGTCGATCAACGCTTCGATGCCGGACGCGCTGTCGCGGATGCCCGCCTCGTCCTCGGGCGCGTTGCGATCCATGCTCAACAGGTCATACCAAGCGCGCATCGCCATGCCGCCGTTCAGCGTGACCGGGCGCACCTGCGCATTCGGGAACACATAGCGAACGGGCCGGATCGGCCCGAAATCCAGCATCGGTACGAACGGCTCGAAATCATGGGCATCGGCGCCGAGACCGTGCATCCAGATGACCGCAGCCCCAGGATTCGGCCCAGTTTCGAGTTCGATGGTGTCCAGATCTGCCACGCGATGCGCTCCGTGCTCGGTTGCGGGAGCGCGGATATTAGCAACTTGCGATTGACTTCGAGCTCATCAATGATATTATGCGCATCCATATTTTTTTATGCACATAATATTGACATGCCCGTCAGGTCCGACATCGGCCGGAAGCGTCAGGAAGCGATCCTCGAGATCATCCGGACGGAACCGGTAGCGCGCCAGACGCAGCTGGTCGAGCGACTGCGCTCGCGCGGGATCGAGGCGACGCAATCCAGCGTCAGCCGGGATTTGAAGGCACTGGGCGTGACCAAGCTGGACGACGGCTACGCGTCGCCGGAAACCGCGCAAGCAGCTTCTCCGTCGCCGACACCATCGCACCAACGCGAACTGACGCTGCTCGGTGAATTTGTCCGCGAGATCGATACGGCCGGCGATAACCTGACCATCGTCAAGACCGCGGTCGGCGCGGCACAGCGGGTTGCCGTCTATCTCGACCGCACCGGCTGGTCGGAGATCGTTGGCACACTGTCCGGCGACGACTCGATATTCGTCGCGACGCGAAACGCAACCGAACAACGCAGGCTCGTCGCGAAACTACGCGAGCAACTGGATAACCGAACAGCGCGACGAGCGTAAGCGGCGCGCTAAACATGCAAGGTACGCAGCAATGACCGAACAATCAGACTCCCCGATCATCCTCGCCTTTTCCGGCGGCCTCGACACGTCCTTCTGCGTGCCGTGGCTGAAAGAAAAATATGGGCGCCCCGTCGTGACGGTCTGCATTAATACCGGTGGTCTCGACGAAGCGGCCGCGCGGCAACTCGAGGAAAGAGCGATCGAACTCGGCGCGCTCGAGCACGTGCTCGTCGAAGCGCGACAGCAATTCTTCGACCGCGTGATTCGCTTCCTGATCGCCGGCAACGTCCGCCGCGGACAACTTTATCCGCTGTGCGTCGGCGCGGAGCGCGGCATTCAGGCGACGTTGCTCGCCGAGATAGCGACCGCACGCGGCAGCGACACCGTCGCACATGGCTGCACGGCTGCAGGCAACGATCAGGTGAGGTTCGAAGTCGCTCTGCGCACGATCAACCCGGCGCTGGACGTACTGGCACCCGTGCGTGACCACTCGTTCGTCCGTGCGGAGCAGGTCCAATATCTCGAAGATGGCGGCTACCCGGTACCCGGCAAGAGCGGCGACTATTCGATCAACCGCGGACTGTGGGGCGTTTCGATCGGCGGCAAGGAGACGCTGGACTCGTTCGGCTCGATTCCAGAGGATGCCTGGGTGCTGTCAGCCGGCGCACTCGAAAAGCACCTGCCGCCGGAAACGCACACGATCGGTTTTGACAAGGGTATCCCCGTCAGCATCGACGGCGAGACCATGAAGCCGGTCGACCTGATCGAGAAACTCGAACGAATGGCCGGGCCGTTCGGTATCGGCCGCGGCATTCATCTCGGCGACACGGTGCTGGGTACGAAGGGGCGCGTTGCGTTCGAGGCACCGGCGGCCGAGGTCCTGCTGACCGCGCACCGCGAGCTCGAGAAGCTGACGCTAAGCTCGCTGCAGGCGCGCATCAAGGACAGCGTCGCCGCCAGCTACGGCGACTTCGTGCACGAAGGCAAGCAACTCGATGCCGTCTGCCGCGATATCGAACGCCTGCTCGAATCGTCGCAGCGTTTCGTTACCGGCGAAGTTAGAACACAATTCCGGGCCGGCAGCGTATTCGTCGAAGGCCTCAGCTCACCGCACTCGCTGATGGCGGCGACCAAGGGCGTGTACGGCGAAGCCGCCGGCGAATGGACACCCGCCGACGCGCTGGGATACTCGCGCATCCTGTCTCTGACGGGCATGCTGCAGACCCGTGCGGCCGAAGCCACGCCTTTCGACTGAGCAAGGACACGAAACTAACATGAAGACCGTCATCGCGGACAAGATCGCCTCGGTTGCCCAGCACCGCCCGATCAACCGAAAGCTGCAGGTCAGCGCCGACATTCCGTGCGAGGAAGGCGTCCTCGTGGCCGCACGCATCCTTAACAGCAAGAGCACCTATGACACGCTCGAGCTGACGAGCGGCCGCATGGCCAAGGTCAGCCGCGGCGACATCATTGTCGGCGCCCTCGGCCAGCGCAAGGCGCTGTTCGGTTACTCCGGCCACCTACCCGAGCAAATGGCACCGGGCGATACGGTGCAGGTGCTGAATATCGGCGGTGTGCTCGGCATCTGCGATTCGATTAACGCGAACTTCGGCGCGCCGTTCGATGCCGAAGTGCTTGGTGCGGTGCTGGAGTTTCCGTACCTCGGCGAACGGATCGGCGTCACGGCCAGGGCCGGCATCAACAAGCTCGACCACGATGCGTCCGTCGATACAAACGGCGTGCCGGTCGTCGTACTCGCGGGTACGAGCATGGACTCGGGCAAGACAGCAGCCGCCAGCGCGATCGTCAGCCGACTGCGCCACCTCGGGCACAAGGTCGACGCATTCAAGGCCACCGGCGTATCGCTACGCCGTGACATCCTCGCCATGGAAGATGCCGGCGCCCGCAACACGTCCATATTCACGGACTTCGGGGTCATCACGACGACGGCCGAGAACGGCCCGCCTGTCACGCGCATGATGCTGACGCGGCTCGCCGCCGAGAAGCCGGACGCAATCGTGTTCGAACTCGGTGACGGTCTCCTCGGCGCTTATGGCGTCGAGGCGATACTGCGTGATGTGGGAATCCGCGATTCAATCTCGTGTCTCGTGCTGTGCGCGAACGATCCCGTCGCGGCATGGGGCGGCGTCAAGCTGTTGCGCGAGGATTTCGGTCTGGAACCACACGTCGTGACCGGGCCGGCAACCGACAACCTGGTCGGCACGGAACTGATCAACGAGCGCGTCGGCATGCCGGCGTTCAACGCGATCACGCACGGCACGGCGCTGGGCGATGTCGTCGCCGAGGCCATCGGCCTGCAGGGAGCGAGTTCATGAGCGCGCCAATCCCGACCATTGTCTTAGGCGGAACGGGCTACGTCGCCGGCGAACTATTGCGCCTCCTCGCCGGCCATCCGCAGCTGGACGTGGCGGGCGTCATGTCAGAATCACGCGCCGGCGCGAAGATCGGCGACGTGTTTCCGCAGCTGCAGAACACTTATGGCGAACTTTGTTTCGGCACGAAAGAGGCCATGCTCGGACTGCTCTCCGGCAGGGTCGCCCTGTTCTCGGCGGCGCCGCACGGCGCCAGCGCGGCGCTGATCGCGGAATTCATCACGGCAGCCGAAGCAAGCGGTTGCGAGCTGACCGTCGTCGATGTGTCCGCCGACTTTCGTTATTCGACGGCCGACGCGTATGCGGCGGTGTACGGCCACGACCATGGTGCCCCGGAAATTCTCGACCGCTTCGTCAGCGGGTTGCCGGAGCATGTCGGCGCAACCGAGAAGCCGCACGTCGGGAACCCCGGTTGCTTCGCGACGTCGTTGTTGCTGGCATCCGTGCCGCTCATGCAACTCGGAATCGCGGGCCCCGACCTGTATGCGATCGGCATCACCGGCAGCACCGGTTCCGGCCGCACGCCCGCGCCTGGTACGCATCATCCCGAACGACACTCGAACCTGTTCGCCTACAAGGCGCTCGAACACCGCCATGCACCCGAAGTCGCCGACCTCTGCGAGGCTCGGACCGGCACGCGACCGTCGCTGCATTTCATTCCGCACTCCGGGCCATTCGCGAGGGGCATCCACATGACCATGCAGGCGACGATGACGCAGCCGCGTCATGCCGACGATGTGCGCGATGCGCTGGCGGACTTTTACAGCGACAGCCCGTTCGTCGTCGTTCAGGATCGCACGCCGCGAATCAAGAATGTCGTCGGTAGCAACTTTGCGCACATCGGCGTCGCGACCGATGCCGATACGCTGGCGGTCTTCGTCGTAATCGACAACCTGGTCAAGGGGGCGGCGGGCGGCGCGGTGCAGTGGATGAACAGACAACTCGGCCTGGACGAGACGACGGGACTCACCGCCCCGGCCCTCGCCTGGACGTGATGCGGAACCGGTAACCAATATGAACGCACGTGAACACGAAGCTCAGCACCTGTTGCAGGTCTATGGTCAGCTGCCGATCGAGCCGGACAGCGCCGACGGCGTATACCTGAACGAGGGCAAACGGCGGATCATCGATTTCTATGGGGGTCACGCTGTCGCTTGCCTCGGGTACGGTCACCCGGCGATGCTCGAGGCACTGAACGAGCAGGCCAGGACCGTCCTGTTCCAGAGCAATGCCGTCGCGATGGAGGTGCGCGCAGCTGCCGCGGATGCGCTGGCCGAGTTCGCCCCGGGCGACCTGAACCACGTGTTCTTTACGAACAGCGGCGCCGAGTCGAACGAGAATGCGCTGCGCATCGCCTGCAAGCTAACCGGCCGAAACCGGGTCGCCGCGATCGAACACGGCTTCCATGGCCGCACGGCCGCCGCCGGCGCAGTCACCTGGGGGGCGCGCGATAAGTGGTATGCGTTCCCGAATACCCCGTTCGAAGTCGACTTCATCCCGCGTGACAATAGCGCGGCCGTCGACGACATCATCGGCGACGATACGGCCGCCGTCATTCTCGAGCTGGTGCAGGGCCTGGCAGGCGCTTATGACCTCGACCCGGGATTCGTTCGCACCATCGCCAGGGCATGCCGAAGCAAGGGCGCAATGCTGATCGTCGATGAAGTGCAAACAGGTATGGGCCGCTGCGGCGAACCGTTCGCGACGAACATCTATAAGGTGGAGCCCGACATTATTACGCTGGCCAAGTCGATCGCCGGCGGCATACCGTGCGGCGCGATCATCGTGACCGGCGACGTCGCGAAGTCGATGGCATCGGGCGACCTCGGCAGCACGTTCGGTGGCGGGCCGCTGGCGTGCGCAATGGTCAGCACGGTCCTCGACGTGATCAAGACAGAAGGGCTGATGGAAAACGTTCGTTCGTTATCCGCGCAGATCGCGCAGGCTTGCCCGATCGGCCCGGTGGACAGTGTGCAGGGCAAAGGCTTTCTGCGGGGGCTGCGCACCCGCCGGAGCGCGAGTACCGTCCGCAACGAGCTGCTCGAGCGCGACTTGCTCGTCGGCACCAGTACCGACCCGCACGTCGTCAGGCTGTTGCCACCTTATATCCTGAAAACGAAACACATACAGCGCCTGCTCGGCGCGCTCGCCGAGTTGCCGGAAGACTA
>CAZISL010000059.1:0-13227 GCA_964541975.1 uncultured Chromatiaceae bacterium
GCGATCGTGGCGAAAACTATTGCCGCATCTGCAACATACGGCATATAAGCCGTCTCGAGACGTTAATATAGCAGCGCCCGAGTCTGGCAGCAATCTTGCATATCGCGCCGTTGGTTATTGAAAACATGGGAAAAACCGAGCAGAAAGCCAGGGCGCAGATCGTCCGCGTCGGGGGCGATGACGATGATCGCCGCCTCGACAACTTCCTGCTGAGCCGCCTGCGCGGCGTTCCGCGCTCGCGCATCTACCGGATGATTCGGGGTGGTGAAGTCCGCGTAAACAAAGGCCGGTGCAAGCCCGACCGTCGCCTGATCGAGGGCGACGAGGTGCGTATTCCGCCGGTGCGGACGTCCCCGACGCGCGCCCCGAAGGCCGGAATTCCCGGTGATGCGGCCTGGATCGAAGACAGAATTCTTTATGAGGACCGCGATCTCCTGATCCTGAACAAGCCGTCCGGCTTGGCTGTCCACGGCGGCAGCGGCATCAGCGCCGGGGCGATCGAGTTGCTGCGCGCGGCGCGCTCCAGCAGCACGGACCTCGAGCTCGTGCATCGTCTGGACCGCGATACGAGTGGTTGCCTGTTGATCTCAAAACGCCGTCCGGCGCTGCGCTACCTGCATGGGTTGTTTCGGGAGGGAGAGGTACAGAAGCGCTATACGGCCTTGTTGCTCGGACATTGGAAGGGCGGCAGCCGGACCATCGACGCGCCGTTGCTGACCACCCGACGCAGGGGCGGTGAGCGCCACGTCAGTGTCGATGCGGCGGGCAAGTCCGCGCTGACGCGTTTCATACCCGAGAAGGTCTATGGTCCCGCGCAGCTGACGACGGTGGACCTCGGCACCGGAAGAACGCACCAGATTCGAGTGCATGCTGCGTTCATCGGGCACCCGGTCGCCGGGGATGAGCGCTACGGTTTCGGCGACGATCCGATCGCGGACCGATACGGGCTGCGGCGCCTGTTCCTGCATGCGTCGTCGCTCGCGTTCGACAGTATGGACGGCGAGCGCGTCATCCGCGCCGACGCGCCGCTGGACGATCAGTTGACCGAAGTGCTCGAGTGGATCGATCGATGAATCGAATGGGCCGACCACCCCCGACCGCTTGGCGTCAGGGTAACTGAACGCCGAGCCGGTTCAGGCAGTTTGACAACCAGATCATGGGCAGTCCCTGCAAGGCGGTTGGGTCCTGCGACTCGATGCGGTCGAAAAGAGCGATGCCGAGGCCCTCGACCTTGAAGCTGCCGGCGCAGTCGAAGGGTTGTTCCGCCTCGACATAGCGCTCGATCTCGCCGTCTGTCAACGCTCGAAACTGCACGACTGTTTCGTCGACATGGCGTTCGGCTTCGCCTCCGGGGCCGAGCACGACGACCGCGGTCAGGAAGCGAACCGCCCTTGAGCTGCACTCGGACAGCTGCTGGATCGCGCGGTCGCGCCCGCCCGGCTTGCGCAGAATCCGGCCGTCGAGCGTCGGAACCTGGTCGCTGCCGATCACGATTGCCCCGGGCCTGACGGCCGAAATCGCCCGGGCCTTCAGCTCGGCCAGGCGCAGGGCCATGATCCCGGGCGCTTCCCCGACAATGGCTTGTTCCGCGACGTCTGGCGAGATGCACGCGAAATCGCGCAATACGCGCCCCAGGAGTTCGCGCCGGTAAACGGAACTGGAGGCGAGTATGACGGGCGGATCTGTAGTCATCGGGGGCGGTCGCGGCGCCGAGCGGCGGTCAAGTGGTCAGCGGGAAACCGTACAAGATTTTGACACGCCAAACCACCACTCATAAAATCGACCGATTATGCTCAGGACGCGTATCGAAGCCGCCGAACTTGGAGAGCTGGCAATTGCCGGTGAGCGGCTGGAGATGCATCTCGGTGTCAAGGATCTGCCGCGACTGGCGGAACTGATGGCCGGCGATCATAAACGAGATAGGATCCTCGACGTTGCCGTTGGTTTCGACGAGGGGCCGGATGGTCATCCGCGCATGCGGCTGGCGGTCGATGGCGACCTGCAACTGCGTTGCCAGAGGTGTTTGAACGCCGTGCCGTGTTCGATCGAACTGACGACGCAATTGACGGTCGTCGCTAACGACGGCGAGGCGCAGTCGCTGGTGGATCCATTCGACAGTGTCGTCATGGATTCCGGCGTGCTGGATCTGGCGACCGTGACAGAGGACGAGATACTGGCGGCATTGCCGATGGCGCCCGTGCACGAGAACGAGAACGAACAAGCGTGCGTCGAGTTGGGCGCCGAGTTAACGGATTTGGAAAACAGGACGGAACGGACGTATCGCCCATTCGAATCGCTCGCGACAATGGTCGCCGGTGACGGACGTTCCGACAGGAGAGATAAGTAATGGCAGTTCAAAAGAGCAGGGTAACTCCGTCGCGGCGTGGCAAGCGCCGTTCGCATGACGCCCTGAAAAAACCCGCGGTATCGATCGATCAGACCACGGGTGAGACGCACCTGCGTCATCACGTGAGCCCCGATGGCTACTATCGTGGCCGCAAGGTCATCGACACACCCGACGACGATTTCGAATAGTCACTCGCCTGACGTCTCGTGCATTGGCGGGTATAGCGTTGCCAGCCATGTGCGGGGATAATCGTGCCCGTAACGTTCGTGTGCGCTAAAGGAACGGAACAAGTTATCGCGTGGTCAAGCCTGTCACTATAGCCGTCGACACCATGAGTGGTGATCGCGGCGTCGACGTTACCGTGCCGGCATCGCTCGCGATGCTGAAGGCGAACGAAGGCCTGCGCCTGATACTCGTCGGGCGTAAAGAATCGATAGAACCGCTGCTCAATGGTGCCGGACAGTTGTCCGACCGTGTTCGCGTCCACGATGCCCGCGAAGTCGTCGAGATGGATGAGGCGCCGGCGGAAGCAATGCGCAAGAAAAAAGATTCTTCGATGCGCGTCGCCATCAATCTCGTTCGCGACGGCGACGCCGGTGCCTGTATCAGCGCGGGCAATACCGGTGCGTTGATGGCCACGGGCCGCTTCGTGCTCAAGACGGTACCCGGTATCGATCGTCCCGCGATCATGGCGCGTATCCCGACCAAGAGCGGGCAGACGCATATGCTGGACCTGGGCGCGAATTCGGACTGCACGTCCGAACAGCTGTTCCAGTTCGGCGTCATGGGGTCTGTCGTCGTTCAGGGTATCGAGGATATTCCGCAGCCGCGCGTCGCGTTGCTCAACATTGGCGAAGAGTCGATGAAGGGTAACGATACGATTCGCGAAGCGGCGGCGATGCTCGGAGAAAGTATTATAAATTACGTCGGCTTCGTCGAGGGCAACTCGATTCCGGACGGCGTAGCGGATGTGGTGGTGTGCGATGGCTTCAGCGGCAACGTGGCGTTGAAGACGATGGAAGGCACCGCGCAACTCGTCAAGCACTTCCTCGTGCAGGAATTCAAGACCGGCGTGTACGGCAGACTGGCGGCGCTCGTTGCGTGGCCGGTCCTGCGCTCGTTATCGCGGCGCGTTGATCCGCGCCGTTACAATGGTGCGAGCCTGGTCGGGTTGAACGGGATCGTGATCAAGAGCCATGGCGGTGCAGACGAACTGGCGTTCCAGCAGGCGATTCACACGGCGATGCTCGAGGTCGACAAGGACGTGCCGGGGCAGATTCGCACGATCATGGCCGAACAGGGTCATCACGAGGTACTCGAAGCATGACGGCGCAATACTCCCGCATCGCCGGAACCGGTCGGCATCTGCCCGAGCGAGTTCTGACGAACGCAGACCTCGAAAAGATCGTCGACACGACTGATGACTGGATTCGTTCGCGCACCGGCATCGAGCGGCGGCATATAGCGGCGGATGGCGAAACGACGACGGACCTCGCCGAGCCGGCCGCGCGCAACGCCATGGAGGCTGCGGGCGTCGCGGCCGGAGACATCGATTTTATCGTCGTCGGTACGACGACGCCGGACGTGGTTTTTCCGAACGTCGGGTGCCTGCTACAAGAACGGCTAGGCATACGTGGCTGTCCCGCGTTCAGCGTCGAGGCAGCATGCAGCGGGTTCATTTATGCGCTGAGCATCGCCGACCGATTCGTCGCGACGGGGCAGGCGAATTGCGCACTCGTGGTAGGCGCCGAGACGCTTTCTCGTATGACGGACTATGAGGATCGTGCGACCTGCGTGATTTTCGGTGACGGCGCCGGCGCCGTAGTGCTGGAGCCGTCCGACGAGCCGGGTATCCAGTCGTGCCATCTGCGCGCCGACGGTCACTACAAGGATCTTCTGTATCATCCTTATGGCGTGTCCAAGCAACGCGGTCCGGACGACACCGAAGGTCCGTACCTTCACATGCGTGGCAACGAAGTGTTCAAGGTTGCGGTCAAGAGTCTCGAGAGTATCGTCGATGAGACGCTCGAAGCGAACAACATCGACAAGAGCGACATTGACTGGCTGATTCCGCATCAGGCGAATTTCCGCATCATCCACGCCACGGCGAAACGGCTCGGCATGTCCATGGATAAGGTCGTCCTGACACTTCAGGATCAGGGCAACACGTCCGCCGCATCCGTGCCCATGGCGCTCGACGTCGCGATTCGCGACGGGCGGGTCAAGCGCGGTGACCTGCTACTACTCGAGGCATTCGGCGGCGGTTTCACCTGGGGTTCATCCCTGATCCGCTACTGATCGCTGCACCGTCGTGAGGACCCGCACAAGGTTGATCGGACTCATTGCGGGACCCATCGTTGCGCTCCTCGTTTACCTGCTGGTCCCTGACCAGTACCTGGATGCCCAAGGCAACCTCGCGGTCCTCGGCAGCGACGCCCGGATCGCCGCCGGCATCGCCGCCTGGATGGCGACGTGGTGGATGACCGAGGCCATTCCGGTCTATGCGACCGCATTGCTCCCGCTGGCGGCTTTTCCGCTGACGGGCGCCGCATCGATCAAGACGGTCGCCGCGTCGTACGGGCATCCGTTGATCTACCTGTTTCTCGGCGGTTTCATCCTCGCGCTCGCACTCGAGAAATGCGGTTTGCACCGGCGTTTCGCGTTGCATGTGCTGCAGACGGTCGGGACCCGGCCGACCCGGATCGTTGGCGCGTTCATGGCGATCTCCGCGCTCGTCAGCATGTGGGTTACGAATACCGCGACGACGATCATGTTGTTACCGGTCGCCCTCAGCATCATCGGGCTGGTCGGTGACTCCGGCCAGCATCTCGATAGCGGTGCGGATTCCCCGACCTCCAGCCCATTTTCTTTGTGCCTGCTTCTCGGGATCGCGTACGCCGCGTCGATCGGAGGTATCGGCACGATCATCGGGACGGCCCCCAATGTCTTTCTGGTCTCGTATGTCCAGGAACTGATGGGGCGTGAGATCAGTTTCGTGCGCTGGATGATGTTCGGCGTGCCCCTCGTCGTCGTATTCGTGCCGATCGTGTGGTGGCTGTTAACGCGACGCATCTATCCCGTGGTCAGAGAGGAGATCCCGGGTGTCGATCGCCTGCTGAGCGAGATGGCCGGGGACCTCGGACGCATGAGCCGGGCCGAGAAACTGACGCTGATCATATTCCTGCTGACTGCGACGGCGTGGGTGTGCAGACCGTTGCTCAATCGTCTGACGATCGGCGGCAATGCGCCGCTCGAGGGCTTGACGGATTCGGGGGTCGCGGTAACGGCTGCATTGCTGTTGTTCGTGACGCCCGTCGACGCGGCGCGCGGTCGGTTCCTGATGGACTGGGACACGGCGATAAAGCTTCCGTGGGGCCTGCTGATCCTGTTCGGCGGCGGTCTGAGCCTGGCGTCGACCCTCGATACGACGGGGTTCAGCGAGTTTCTCGGCAATCGCGCGACGGTGCTCGCATCACTGCCGACCGTTCTGATTGTGACCGTCGTCAGCGCCATGATGATCTTCCTGACCGAGCTGACGAGCAATACCGCGACGACGGCGACATTGGTGCCGATCCTCTACGCAGTGGCGATCGGGATCGGCGTCGATCCCTACCTGCTGATCGTCCCGGCATGCATTGCAGCAAGCTGTGCGTTCATGCTGCCGGTGGCGACGCCGCCAAATGCGATCGTATTCGGCTCCGGGCTCGTTTCAGTGCCGCAGATGAGCCGGGCGGGATTCTGGCTTAATATAATCGCTATCGCGCTGATTCCGCTGCTGACATTCGCAGTCGCGATACCGGTACTTGGTTTATAGGGTTGTTGAACATGTTGTTTAGAAATCTGGTCTTCGTGGCCTTGTTGATCTCACCTGTCGTTTTCGCGCAGGAGGCGGAGGCGCCGCGCGCGGACGCATTGAGTGAGTCTTCGTCCAGCGCCGAACGCATGGTCGAGGACAAGTCCAGCGGAGAACGCGTCATCGAGCAGTCGATCGCGCATGACTACGTCATCGACGAATCGACCGCGCTGATCGGTCAGGTAGCTTCGGTGAAGTCGGCCTACGAAGACACGCTCGTCGATATCGCGCGCCTACACGGGCTCGGTTACGAGGAGATCAGGCTGGCGAATCCCGACGTGGACGTGTGGTTGCCCGGGGATGGCACCGAGGTTCGGTTGCCGACCCAGTTCCTCGTGCCGAAGGCGAAACGGAAGGGCCTCGTCATCAATATCGCCGAATACCGGATGTATTACTTCACCCGCGCCGGCGACGATACTGTGGTCAAGACTTTCCCGATCAGTATCGGCCGAATGGACTGGGGCACGCCGCTCGGCCGGGCATCGATCGTCAAGAAGGTCAAGAACCCGTCCTGGTATCCGCCTGCGTCGATTCGTGCAGAATGGGCAGCGGACGGGCGCGAGCTCGCCGAGCGCGTGCCGCCGGGGCCGGATAATCCGTTGGGCGACTTCGCGATCCGCCTGAGTATCCCGGGCTACCTGATTCACGGTACGAATCGGCCGGCCGGCGTGGGCATGCGCGTGACGCATGGCTGCATCCGCATGTTCCCGGAAGACATCGAGTATCTCTATCCGAACATCCCGGTCAACACCGCCGTGCAGATCGTCAACCAGCCATACAAGTTCGGTTGGGAAGGTGACGACCTGTATCTCGAGGTTCACCCGCCACTGGCGACGGCCGAAGATGAGGTGGAAGGGTTTGACGATCCGAATGGAACGGATCCATGGAGTCTGACGTCGATCACCGAACTGTATATCCGGGTGACGGATAAGCGGGAGGCCGATGTCGACTGGACGCTGATCGACGAAGTCTTTGAGCAGCGGCTCGGCATCCCGGTCAAGGTCGGGCGGGCCAGGGTGCCGAGCGGCACGGTCGCAGCGGTGGAGAATAGGCCGGGGTCAGGCCGTTAAGTAAGTCAGGGGTCAGACCTGAAGCTCTGACCCCTGTATTCAATTCAATCAAAAAAAAGCCGCGGTCAGACCGCGGCTTTTTTCATAGACGAAGAAAGATCTTTTACTTGGACATACCTTTCTGGAACATCCGGTCCATCTTCTCGTTGGTGCCGTCGCAGCAAGCCTGAGCCTGATTAGCGGCGTTCAGAGCCTGGTTAGCGGTGCTCTGGGCGCCCGAAGACATCTGGCGTGCTTCCGATGCGCTGGCGCCTGCGGCGTCAGCAGCGGACAGCGCGCGTGCGACGTCCGAAGCGAGCGTATCGATGCGGGCGTTCGATGCGTCGACCTGGCTCTGCAGCTCGGCGGAACAACCAACGGTCAACATGACGGCGAGAGCAACGGCGCTCCCCTTGATTACGGTCTGAAGTTTCTTGTTCATCACAAGTCCTCTACTAACAAACAACAAAAATTAGGTAGCCCACGTTCAGAATTGACCTTGGCTAGGCCTCCCTAGGCGCGAATCATGACGTAAACATTGTTAAATCGCAAAGTTTCTTTGTAAGTGTTTTCCGTTGTGGGGCGGACGAAAAAACAACAGGGTTCGACGCGGTCATTTTCCGGTTGGGGTTGCCATCCAGCAAAGTACTGTATATATTCACAGTATTGTATATTCATACAGGTAATCATGATGGATAAGCTCACGCCGCGTCAATCCGAGATCCTCAATTTTCTCCAGGACTTCATCGACGAGTCGGGCATGCCGCCGACCCGGGCCGAGATTGCCCGCGCGCTGGGCTTCAAGTCCGTCAATGCCGCCGAGGAACACCTGCGGGCCCTGCAGCGGAAGGGCGTCATCGAACTGATCCCCGGCGCTTCACGCGGAATTCAGCTGAAGGACTTCATCAGGGATCAGCTCGGCTTGCCGTTGATCGGCAGGGTCGCGGCCGGTAACCCGATCCTGGCGGAGGAGCACATCGAGGGTCATTACCGCATCGATACGTCGATGTTCGATCCGCGCCCGCATTTCCTGTTGCGTGTCGAGGGCATGAGCATGAAAGACATCGGTATTCTCGATGGCGATCTCGTGGCCGTGCATCGCACGCCCGAGGTGCGTAGCGGCCAGGTCATCGTCGCCCGGCTCGAGGACGAGGTCACCGTCAAGCGCTATCGCCAGGAGGGCTCGATGGTCTGGCTGCTGCCAGAGAACGAAGAGTTTGAGCCGATCAAGGTCGATCTGACCGAGCAGAGCATGATGATCGAGGGCGTTGTCGTCGGGTTAGTCCGCAACGGCATGCCCCTGCACTAAAAGATAACGGGCCCAGTAGCCCGTTAAACCCATCTCGGATCATGTCGACGCGTTTCCGTGTCGGGGCGTCGACGCGACTCCGGGTGTCGCCCGGCTCAACCGCCACAATTCGATGAAGAAGAATGTCCTCAAGGCATCGACTCGAAAAGCTCCTGCAAAACCGCCAGGTCTGGAAGGCCGGTCAAGGCAATACTCGTCGCCGGGCGTTGCCGACCGGTTTTCCCGATCTCGATGCGACGCTGGGTGATGGCTGGCCGGTCGGCCGGTTGGTCGAACTGCTCGTCGATTGCCATGGCATCGGCGAGTTTCGCCTGATCATGCCGGCACTGGTCAGGTTGATCGGCGGGCAGGATCGTTTGACGGGCAGGCCGAACCCGGCGCGAGGCAGTCGCTCCAGTCACCAGTGGGTCATGCTGGTCGCGCCGCCTTATGTTCCCTATGCGCCTGCGTTCGCGAGGCAAGGTCTCGACATGTCTCGCCTGCTGGTGGTGCGCTGTCGTCGGCAGGCGGACGTCCTGTGGGCCAGCGAGCAGGCCCTGCAATCGCAAACCTGTTCGGCGGTGCTGGCCTGGTGTGATGGTGCGGAAGACCGTGCGCTGCGGCGCCTGCAGCTCGCGGCGGAGGCGGATGGCAATTGCCTGCTCGTACTGTTTCGACCCTTGCGCTTCGCCCGGCAGCGTTCGCCCGCGACCCTGAGGATCCGTCTGCTGCCCGGTCGACCGGGCCTGCTCGATCTGCAGATATTCAAGATGCGTGGTGGTCGGCCGAGATCTCTCACGCTCGATGTCGGGTTGGGAGGTTCGGAGCCCGGGAGGATGTATGACTGAACCCGGTCAGCAGTCCCTGTGGCCGTTGCCAATCCTGGGTTCGACGTCGTCTTCGGCCGATGTGCAGGGCCGTGCCCGGGCTGTGTTCGCCGATCCGGGCTATGCAAAACATTTATGGATATCTATTTATTTCAATAAATTACCATTAGAAATTCATTTTAATTCGAATTTTGGAGGCAATGCGCTTCCCCGTGCAGTCGTCGTTGCGGAGGGCAGCCGGGTGCGCATCTTGCTCTGTAACCCGGTCGCCGCGCGTCTGGGCATCTACCCCGGCCAGACACTCAATACGGCGCTCGCGCTTGCCCCTGATCTCGAAGCGGTCGACCGGCATCTCGAGGCCGAGGCCCGGGTCATGCAGGAACCCGCTACCTGGGCGATGCGCTTTACGCCGGCCGTCAGTCTCGATCCTTCGAACGCACTGTTACTGGACGTGCGGGGCAGCCTGCAATTGTTCGGCGGGTTCGAGAAGCTGCGTGGCGCCATCGTCGACGGCCTCGGCGAACGCGGTTATCGATTCGCGCTCGCCTGCGCACCCACGGCACTGGCGGCCTTATGGTTCGCAAAAGCAGGGCGCGATGCAGTCGTATTCGACCGAGCCGCATTGCCGGGTCAGCTCGGAGACCTGGCGATCGATTGCATGGGCTGGCCCGCTAATATCCTGCGGATGCTGACGGGGATCGGGGTCGCGACCATCGGCGAGTGCATCCGGTTGCCCCGGGACGGCCTCGCGCGGCGGCTCGGTCCGGCCCGACTCGCCGAGCTCGACCAGGCGTTCGGTGCGCGACCCGAACCGCGTGCGTTCCATCAGCCGCCCCGCAGCTTCGCTGCGAATCTCGATCTGCCGGTGGAGACGACGGATGCTTCCTTCGTGCTGAACGCCGTGCAAAAACTGCTGGCACGACTCGAGGAGTTCCTGCGTCGTCATCAGGGCGCGGTAAAGCTATTGTGGATCTCGCTCTATCGGCACGATGCACCCGTCATGCTCGAATGCATCGGCCTGTTGCGGGCTTCGTCGGATACTGCTTACCTGCTCGAGCTTGCCCGCATGCGCCTGGACGCCATGCGCCTGGATGCGCCGGTCGTCGCGGTCGGGCTGCGTGCCCCGATGCTGGATTCGTTGCCGGCTTCTGGCCAGGATCTGCTCGGCGATCAGCAGGATCGGCGGGAGAATGCGCTCGCCCTGGTCGAGCAGTTACGGGTGCGCCTCGGTGCCGAGGCAGTGCACGGCATACGCTCCGTCCGGGAGCATCGCCCGGAGGCGGCCTGGCGGCGGGTCGCTTTTTCGGCCCATGCATCCAAACGACGCGACCGCGCCAGCGCCGGGGTCGGCGAATGTCCATATGCGCCGGTCGCGCGCCGGCCGGTCTGGATGCTGGAGGAGCCCAAGGCGTTATATGCATCGGACGGTCGGCCCGTCTTCGGCGATGTGCTGGAGTTCGAAAGCGATCCCGAGCGCATCGAAACCGGCTGGTGGGACGGGCTCGATATTCGACGCGATTACTACGTGGCCAGGGATCGGCGCGGCATTCGGTTCTGGGTTTTCAGGGATTGCCGCGAGTCGCGCTGGTATTTGCACGGACTGTTCGGGTGACGCCGGCATACGCGGAACTGCATTGCGTCAGCAATTTCACGTTTCTGCGCGGCGCATCGCACCCCGAGGAGCTCGTCGAGCGTGCCGCCGGGCTCGGTTACCGCGCGCTGGCGCTAACCGATGAATGCTCGGTCGCCGGTATCGTGCGTGCGCATGTCGCGGCACGCGATCATGATTTGCGGCTGATTGTCGGCAGCGAGTTTTGCCTGGCCGATGGATTGCGCTTCGTGTTGCTCGCCACGAACCGGCGTGGCTATGGGCAGCTGTGTGCGCTGATTACTCGCGGCCGGCGCGCGGCGGAGAAGGGCGCTTATCGGCTGATGCGGGCAGACATCGAAGGCGAGGTGTCGCATGCCTTATCGGATTGCCTGGCGATCTGGTTGCCGGGCCGAAATCTGGAACAGTCCGACGCCAGGTGGCTGTCGGCATCTTTCCCCGGGCGCAGCTGGATGGCCTTCGAACTGGAGCGCGACGGCAACAGCCGGTCCCGGCTCGCCGCGCTGATCGAGCTGGGCAGGCGAGTGGACCTGCCACTGGTAGCCACTGGCGACGTACACATGCACATCCGCGGCAGGCGTGCGTTACAGGATACGCTGACGGCGATCCGGTTGAAGACCAGCGTCTCTCATGCGGGTTACGAGTTGCAACCGAATGGCGAGCGGCACTTGCGCGATCTCGGGACGCTCGCTGAGCTCTATCCCGCCGAGCTGTTACGCGCCTCGATCGATATTGTCGAGCGTGTCGACTTCTCGCTCGATGAGCTGCGCTATGAGTATCCTCGTGAACTCGTACCCGAGGGACGCACGCCTGCGAGTTATCTGCGGCAGCTGGTCGAGATCGGCAAGCGCGGGCGCTGGCCTGGCGGCACGCCGGCACACGTCGAAGCCTTGCTCGAACACGAGCTCGAACTGATCGCGGAACTCCGTTACGAGCCGTATTTCCTGACCGTGCACGACATCGTGCGTTTCGCGCGCGAGTGCGGGATTCTGTGCCAGGGGCGCGGATCCGCTGCGAACTCGGCCGTCTGTTACTGCATCGGCATCACCGAGGTCGACCCGGCGCGTATGTCGATGCTCGTCGAGCGGTTCATCTCCAAGGAGCGCAACGAGCCGCCTGACATCGACGTGGACTTCGAGCACGAGCGCCGCGAGGAAGTCATCCAGTACATCTATCGCAAGTATGGACGGCGACGCGCGGCGCTGACGGCGACCGTGACCAGTTATCGACCGCGCAGCGCCATCCGCGACGTCGGTAAGGCGCTCGGTCTCGACGATCTGAAGGTCGATCGCATGGCGCGCTCGATCCAGTGGTGGGACGGACGTGAAGTCAGTGACGAGCGCATCGTCGAGGCTGGCCTCGATCCCGACAGTCCGTTGATCAGACGATTGATCGTGCTGGTCGGTCAGTTGATCGGGTTTCCGAGGCACCTGTCGCAGCACGTCGGCGGATTCGTGATTTCCGAGGGGCCGTTGTCCGAGCTCGTACCGGTCGAGAATGCCGCGCTGGAAGATCGCACGGTCATCCAGTGGGACAAGGATGATCTCGACGATCTCGGCCTGCTGAAGGTCGACGTGCTCGGCCTCGGCATGCTGTCGGCGATCCGGCGCAGCTTCGAGCTGGTCGAGTCTTTCTCCGGCAGGCCCATGACGATCGCGGACGTGCCGTCGGAGGATCCGGCGGTCTACGACATGATCTCGGCTGCCGACACGATGGGTGTGTTCCAGATCGAATCGCGCGCGCAGATGTCGATGCTGCCGCGCCTGCGCCCGCGCTGTTACTACGACCTCGTCATCGAGGTCGCGATCATCCGGCCGGGTCCGATCCAGGGCGACATGGTGCATCCGTACCTGCGGCGCCGGAACGGCGAGGAGGCTGTCAGTTATCCGAGCGAAGAGGTCCGGCAGGTGCTCGAGCGCACGCTCGGGGTACCGATCTTCCAGGAGCAGGTCATGCAGCTCGCCGTCGTGGCCGCGGGGTTCACGCCGGGCGAGGCGGACCAGTTGCGCCGCGCGATGGCCGCGTGGAAACGCCGCGGCGGTATCGGACCCTTCGAGGACAAGCTCATCGGCGGGATGCGCCGGCGCGGGTATTCGGCCGATTTCGCGCAGCAGATCTTCAATCAGATCCAGGGCTTCGGCGAATACGGTTTCCCTGAATCGCACTCCGCGAGTTTCGCGTTACTCGTCTACGTATCTGCATGGCTGAAGTGCCATGAGCCCGCGGCGTTCACGTGCGCGTTGTTGAACAGTCA
>CAZISL010000060.1:0-6046 GCA_964541975.1 uncultured Chromatiaceae bacterium
CATCGCACGCAACTTGTTCGCAATGTCACGACTCAAGACGCCGATCATCAGCGTCGTGATCGGCGAGGGCGGCTCCGGTGGCGCGTTGGCCATCGGCGTCGGCGATCGCGTCCTGATGCTCGAGTACGCGGTGTACTCGGTGATCTCACCGGAGGGATGCGCGAGCATCCTGTGGAAGAGCGCCGAGAAGGCGGAGGAGGCCGCCGAGTCGATGGGCATCACCGCCAATCGGCTGAACGAGCTCGGCCTGATCGACGAAGTCATTCCGGAGCCGCTCGGCAGCGCGCATCGGGATCCGGAGGGGATGGCGCAGACTCTGCAGAACGCATTGGTCGCACACCTGCGGCAACTCGAGGCGCTCGATACTGCCGAGCTGTTGCGTCGGCGCTCGAAACGCCTGGCCTCGATGGGCGCGTTCAGGGACGGCTGATCGTCAGCCACCGATGTCGATGTCATCGGTTATCGACACACTACGCGACAGGCTCGCGCCGGATAACGGCGCGGCACGCTGGTGCGTCGCCTTCAGCGGCGGACTCGATTCGACCGTTCTGTTGCATGGATTGAATCAACTCGCCCGAGAATTTGATTCCGTCTCGTTACGGGCTGTCCACATTCATCATGGATTGCATGCCGATGCAGACGCCTGGACCGGGCAATGCCGTTCGTTCTCCCGCGATCTCGACGTGCCGCTCGACGTGCGCCGTGTCGACGTGGACCTCGACTCGGGAGAGGGTACGGAGGCCGCGGCGCGGCGAGCCCGTTATGCGGCCTTCGACTCGTTGCTGGAAGATGACGAACTGCTGCTGACCGCACATCATGCGCAGGACCAGGTGGAGACGGTGCTGCTGCGATTATTGCGCGGCGCTGGCGTCAAGGGGCTTGGCGCCATTGCCGAAAGATCGCGGTTCGGACGCGGCCAACTCGTTCGCCCACTGCTGTCTTTGGGGCGTCCTGAGCTCGAGACCTACGCCCGCGACCATGCGCTGAGCTGGGTCGAGGATCCGTCCAACCGGGATATCGATCTCGATCGGAATTACCTGCGTCATGAAATTATCCCGGCGCTCCGGCGACGTTGGCCGGGCATGGATGCCTCGATCGGACGTTCGGCCAGGCTCGCAGGCGAGGCGCACGAATTGTTGCGCGCGACCGCCGCGCGGGACGCGATTAAGGTGATGAATGGCGAGCTGATTGCGTTGCGCTGCCTGCGAGAACTCGACGCTTCCCGTCAGCGCAACCTGTTGCGCTATGTGTTTCAGCAGCGCGGCATCGTGCCCCCCAGCGAGGTTCAGATCTCCGGCGGGCTCGAGCAATTGCTGACGGCGCGCGCGGACCGCAACCCGATTCTGCGCTGGCCCGGCGGCCAGGTACGCCGTTATCGGGATAACCTGTACGTTCTCCAGGAAGATCCGGACCGGGTCGCCGCCGACGGTCCTGACACGATTCAATGGGATGGGCGCACGCCGCTCGACCTCGGCGCGATCCGCGGACGCCTGGTGCTCGAGGCATTGGCGGGGGCGCCGGCGGGCCTCAACGTGCGTTTCCGTCGGGGCGGGGAAAGACTGCTCGAAGCCGACCATGTTCATCACCAACAGCTGAAGAAGATGTTCCAGTCCCGCGGGGTCGTGCCGTGGATGCGCGCGCACGTGCCGCTGCTGTTTCAGGATGCCGAGTTGCTCGCCGTGGGCGATCTGTGGTCATCGTCCGAATTCGCGGCCCGGCTAGGCGAATCCGCGCGAATCCGCTGGGAAGGTCACGCCGACCCGTTCTGATAGTGCGTCTTGTGGCCGCACGGCGCCGCCTACATTGTCGTCGATCAGGTGATCTGGTAACTTGGAACACCGTGTCCACGTTTCCATTTTCCAGGTCGAAAGGCGAGTTGTCAGGCAGCTTCGTCCGCGTACCGCTTTTTGTTTTCCAGGACGGTTAGCTGATGCCGCGATTCGTGTTCGTTACGGGAGGCGTAGTCTCCTCGCTCGGTAAGGGTATTACCTCAGCATCCCTCGGTGCGATCCTGGAGGCCCGCGGCCTCAAGGTCAGCATGATGAAGCTCGACCCCTACCTGAACGTCGATCCCGGCACGATGAGCCCGTTCCAGCATGGCGAAGTCTTCGTGACCGAAGACGGCACCGAGACGGATCTGGATCTCGGGCATTACGAGCGCTACGTACGTACGACCACCGGCCGCAACAGCAATTTCACGACGGGCCGCATTTACGGCAGCGTCATCGCCAAGGAGCGCCGCGGCGACTACCTCGGCGCGACCGTGCAGGTCATCCCGCACATCACCGATGAGATCAAGCGCGGCGTGCAAATGGGCGCGGGCGATGCCGACGTCTGCATTGTCGAAATCGGCGGCACGGTGGGTGATATCGAATCGCTGCCGTTCATGGAGGCGATCCGGCAGATGGGCATCGACCTCGGGCGCCAGAACTGCGCCTATGTTCACCTGACGCTCGTGCCATATATAGCGACGTCTGCGGAGATCAAGACGAAGCCGACTCAGCACTCGGTCAAGGAACTCCGCTCAATCGGTATTCAGCCGGACATCCTGGTCTGCCGCTCCGAACAGGTGTTGCCGGACGAGCAGCGGCGCAAGATCGCGCTGTTCACGAACGTGCAGGAACGCGCCGTCATCTCGGCGATGGATGTCGATGACATCTATCGCGTGCCGATGGTCTTTCGCGATCAGGGCGTCGACGAGATCATCGTGGCCCAATTCGGCCTCGACGTACCGCAGGCCGACCTCGCGGAGTGGGAAGCAGTTGTCGCAGCCAAGAAGAATCCGACGGCCGAAGTTACGGTCGCTCTGGTCGGCAAGTACGTCGATCTGCGCGACGCCTATAAGTCATTGGCCGAGGCCCTCACGCACGCGGGTTTGCAGACACGCACGCGCGTCAATATTCGTTACATGGAGTCCGGCCAGGTGGAGGGCGGAGACTTGTCCTGCCTGGACGGCGTCGACGCAATTCTCGTGCCGGGCGGGTTCGGCGACCGGGGTATCGAGGGCAAGATAGAGACCGTGCGCTACGCGCGCGAGAGGGGCATCCCGTATCTCGGCATCTGTCTCGGCATGCAGGTGGCGGTCATCGAATTTGCACGCAACGTCGCAGGTCTTGCCGGCGCGCACAGCACGGAGTTCGACCCGGCCTCCGAGCACCCGGTCATCGCCCTCATTACGGAATGGCAGGACAGCGATGGCACCAACAAAGAACGCTCGATGGATTCGGATCTGGGCGGCACGATGCGCCTTGGTGCGCAGGAGTGCCGGCTGGCCTCCGGCAGTCTCGCCGCGCAGACCTATGGTTCCGACACTATCTACGAGCGGCATCGCCATCGCTATGAATTTAATAATCACTATCTCGAGCAGCTGCAAGGCCACGGCCTCGTGTTTGCGGGTTTCTCTATCGACGGACTCGTCGAAATGGTCGAATTACCCAGTCACCCGTGGTTCGTCGCGTGCCAGTTCCATCCGGAGTTCACGTCCAGCCCCCGCGACGGCCATCCGTTGTTCACGGGATTTGTCGCCGCGGCACGTGACTTCAAGACTCAGGAGCTCCCGGTGGCGGCGGGCGCATGAAGCTCCTCGATTTCCAGGCGGGCCTCGATCAACCGTTCTTTCTGATCGCCGGGCCCTGCGTCGTCGAGAGTGAAGGCCTGACGCTCCACATCGCACAAAAGCTCCAAGAGATCTCAGAAAAGCTTTCTATCAATTTGATTTTTAAGGCTTCGTTCGACAAGGCGAACCGGTCTTCGGTCGACAGTTTTCGGGGTCCGGGCATCGAGGAGGGTCTGCGCGCCCTGTCCGAAGTCAAGCGCCAGCTCGGTCTGCCCGTGCTGACCGACGTGCACGAGGATACCCCGCTGGACGAAGTTGGCGACGTCGTCGACGTCCTGCAGACGCCGGCTTTCCTGTGTCGTCAGACCAATTTCATCGTTGGCGTCGCTGCCACCGGCAAGCCCGTGAACATCAAGAAAGGTCAGTTCCTGTCGCCGTGGGAGATGGGCAACGTCGTGGACAAGGCGCGGAGTACCGGCAACGAATCGATCATGGTCTGTGAGCGCGGGTTCAGCTTTGGCTACAATAATCTCGTGTCCGACATGCGATCGCTGGCGATCCTCAGAGAAACGGGTGCGCCGGTGGTGTTCGACGCGACGCACTCGGTCCAGCTGCCGGGGGGTCAGGGTTCTTCGTCCGGCGGCCAGCGTGAATTTGTGCCGGTGCTCGCGAGAGCTGCCATTGCTGCGGGCGTTTCCGGTGTGTTCATGGAAACGCACCCGGAACCGGAAAAAGCGCTGTCGGACGGACCGAACGCATGGCCATTGGGCCGCATGGAAGAGCTGTTGAGTACGCTCGTCGAGCTCGACATACTGGTCAAGTCGCAGCCACTGGCAGAAGCGACTCTAGAACAACACGAAGTGAATACAGGGAGCGGGAAGTCGCATGAGTAATATCGCAGACATACACGCCAGGGAAATCATCGATTCGCGGGGCAACCCGACCGTCGAGGCGGACGTTCGCCTGGATAGCGGCGCCGTCGGTCGCGCGGCCGTTCCGTCCGGGGCCTCGACCGGATCGCGGGAGGCGGTCGAACTGCGTGATGGCGACAAGTCTCGTTATCTCGGCAAGGGTGTCCTGAACGCCGTCGCCAACGTTAATGGCGAGATTCGCGATGCGCTGATTGGCGCGGATGGCGAGAATCAGGCCGGTCTAGATGCCACCCTGTGCGAGATCGATGGCACGGACAACAAGGGCCGAATCGGTGCCAACGCGACGCTGGCCGTGTCTCTCGCGACGGCGCATGCTGTCGCCGCGGAGCAGGGCGCGCCACTGTTTCGATTGCTGGCGGCGGGCGACCCGGGAAATGTCATGCCCGTGCCGATGATGAACATCGTCAATGGCGGCGAGCACGCGGACAACAGCGTCGACATCCAGGAATTCATGGTGTTGCCGGTGGGTGCGCCCTCGTTCGGTGAGGCGCTGCGTTACGGTGCCGAAGTATTCCACGCGCTGAAGTCGGTGCTGCATGGTCAGGGTCTCAGCACCGCGGTCGGCGATGAAGGCGGTTTTGCACCGGATTTGCCGTCGAACGCGTCCGCGCTCGACACGATTCTGACGGCGATTGAGAAAGCCGGCTTCACCGCGGGTAAGGACATGTATCTCGGGCTCGATGTAGCGAGCTCCGAGTTCTACGAGAACGGGCAGTACACGCTCGCTTCGGAGGGGCGTACGTTCGATTCCGCAGCGTTCGCGGACTACCTGGCGGGCCTGGTGGATCAGTACCCGATCATTTCGATCGAGGATGGCATGGACGAGAGCGACTGGGACGGCTGGAAGGAATTGAGCGACCGGCTGGTCAGCAAGATCCAGCTCGTCGGCGACGATCTCTTCGTGACAAATACGACCATCCTTGCCGAGGGGATCGAGAAGGGTATTGGTAATTCGATCCTGATCAAGCCAAACCAGATCGGTACATTGACAGAAACGCTGGATGCTATCCGCATGGCTGAAGGGGCCGGTTACACGGCCGTGGTCTCGCACCGTTCCGGTGAAACCGAGGACGTTACCATTGCCGATATTGCAGTGGCCACCACGGCTACCCAGATCAAGACGGGTTCCCTGTCTCGTTCCGACCGGGTTGCGAAATACAATCAACTCATACGCATTGAAGAGGAACTTGGCGATCGAGCCAGTTATGCCGGTATTGCCGCCTTCAGGCACCTGGCCCTTAGCTGAGGCCCGCGGGACCATCCATGAGCCATGAAGAAATTGCTCATACTGCTGGTGATACTGCTGGTTTATCTGCAGTACAGTCTCTGGATCGGCGATGGCAGCCTGCAGGACGTATGGCGCCTGCACCAGGATGTTGAACGGCAACGCCAGGAAAATGCACAGCTGCGCGAGCGTAACGAAGCACTCGATGCCGAGGTGCTGGACCTGCAGCAGGGGCTCGAGGCACTTGAAGAACATGCCCGGGAGGACCTCGGGATGATCAAAAAGGGCGAGACCTTCTACCAGGTGGTTGAATAGTACCCCTGCCGGGTCCGT
>CAZISL010000061.1:0-7175 GCA_964541975.1 uncultured Chromatiaceae bacterium
TGCGTGAACGTCGCCGCCATGAGCCGCATCATCGGAATCGCCTTGTGATCGACCACCGCGTAGCGCCGACCCATGACCCAGCCGATGCACAGCCGGTCATCGAGACTGCCGCGCATTTTGACGCACGCCGTCAGGAAATCGCCGCGATCGGTCAGATCGAGACCGGGCGCGCCGAACGCCGGCAGCCCTCCGATTCCGGCGGCCGCCCCACCCATACCCAGCAGCAGTTGTCGTCTGTCGATCATGCGGTTTCCTTGTTGTTGTCGTCGTCGGCGTCGAGTCGCTGCATGGCTTCCTCGATAACGTGACGTTTGCGAACGAGCGACATGGCGAAGCGCCCGGCGGCGCGCCCGAAACCCATCCAGCGAATCACGGCGCCGTTCTTCTCTGCCGCGAGTATGCGGTCAACCGCCCACGGTGTCACGGTCTCGACGTGGTCGGCCAGTATGTTCAGGAAGTTCTTGTTCTTGCCGAAGAATTCATCACGCTTCCCGGCCCGCGGCACCGCCATCTCGGTCGTCACGATGCCCGGCGACAGAAAGCCTACCCTGACGGGCGACCCGGCCGCCTCCTTGACCAACGCCTTGGTGATATAGCGGACTCCGTACTTGGATACGCCATATGGCACCTGCTCGAGCCCGATCATGCCCTCGGACCCGAAGCCTTCCATATTGAAGATCCACCCGGAGCCCTGGGCCTGCATGCCGCGCATCGCGACGACGCTGCCGCGAATGACGCCGAGCAGGTTCGTGTCGATCGTACCCTCGATCTCGGGCCAGTCGAGCGCCGCGAGCCGGGCCTTGCGGTTGTTGCGGCCGGCGTTATTGATCCAGTAGTCGATCTTGCCGAAGCGTGCTTGCGCCGCCGACCAGAGCGCCTCGACCGAGTCGATCGACAGGACATCGCAGGCCTGGCCGGCGACCGTTACATGCGGGAACTCGGCGGCCAGCTCGCCTGCGATCGCATCGACGGTGTCGGCGTAACGACCCGAGATCATGACGCTGTGCCCTCGAGCCAGAAACTCGCGCGCGAGCCCGAGTCCGATGCCGCGTGTACTGCCCGTGATGACGACGTTGGCCATGAGCCCTCCAGATTGAGAGATCCGAAGTCTATCAGCAAGGGACCCGCGCGCCCGCAAACTGCTATATTTGCCGCGGGCCTGGCGTGATGCAAACGCCTCATCACTACGACCAGATCGACCGAACTTTCGCATCGCGAGACGGTCGGAAATAACTCGTTCGGGATTGAAAATACTATGCTTGGAGCAAACCTGACAAAGGCCTTCACGATTTGCCTGCTGCTCACCGCCTCGGTTTCCTGCACCGCGCAGGATTCGAGCGCCAGGGACGAAGCCAAGGCAGAAGAAACTTTCGACGGCCTGGTGCTGGTCAAGAACTCGGTCTTCAAACGTGCGTGGGCCGCACCGGGTATCGACCTGTCCCGCTATACGAAGATCATTCCCCTCCGCGCGGAGTTCGAGTACCGGGCCGTGCGCGGCGGGACCGGCACGTCGTACAGCCGGTCAAATCAACGGGAATTCCCGATCAGCGACAAGGACAAGGCTAAATTGGTCGAAGTCGTCAGCGAGATCTTTGACGAAGAGCTGCAGAAGAGCACGCGCTTCGAGATCACCGACCAGGTTGGGCCGGATGTCATGATACTCAGAGGCACGCTGCTCGACATCGTGTCACTCGTGCCGCCGGAACGCGCCGGCCGCACGGAAGTCTATTTATCGCGTGTCGCCGAGGCGACGCTGGTGCTCGAGCTCGCAGACTCGATGAGCAACGAAACGCTCGCCCGGGCTGCCGAGCGCCGCGCCGCCGAGCGGCCCGGCGGCATGAACGCGATGTGGTCCAACCCGGTCACCAACTGGAACGAAGTAAAACGCCTCGCACGCCGCTGGGCCGTCAAGCTACGCGAGGGCCTGGATGCCATCGAGGGCGTCCCGCAGTAAACACCAGGAACGGCCCGTCTGCCCGGTTTTGTCACGTGCCCCTCGGCCATCGCGGGACGGCGTGGTAGACTCAGTCCAATTGCTTTAACCATCATTCAGGAGATTTACATGCAGCCAGATCGTCAAGTTGATCGCAATCGACAGGGAGCGACCGCCATGTACCAGGACGTGGTGCGTGAGTCGGCGCTGGCGACGAACAAGGTCCTCAGAAACACCTACATGCTGCTGTCGATGACGCTGCTGTTCAGCGCGTTGATGGCGGGTGTCGGGATGGCCGTCAATATGCCGTTCATCAATCCGTTTGTCACGTTGATCGGCTACTTCGGCCTGCTGTTCCTGACGCACAAGTTCAAGAACTCGGCCATCGGCCTGGTCTTCGTCTTCGCGCTGACCGGCTTCATGGGACTGACGCTGGGACCGCTGCTGAGCGTCTATATCCAGAACGTGCCGAACGGCGGCGAACTGGTACTGACGTCTCTTGGCACCACCGGCCTGATCTTCCTGGCCCTGAGCGCCTATGTCCTGACGACGCGCAAGGACATGAGCTTCATGGGCGGCTTCCTGATGGTTGGCCTGATTGGCATGCTCTGCGTCATCGTCATCGGCCTGTTCATCGACCTGTCGGCATTCCAGATGGCGATTTCGGCCGGCATCGTGCTGCTGATGGGCGCCATGATCCTGTACCAGACCAGCGCGATCATTCATGGTGGCGAGACCAATTACATCCTGGCCACCGTGTCGCTGTACGTCGCGCTGTACAACATCTTCATCAACCTGCTGATGTTGCTCGGCATGGGTGGTGACGACTAACGACGATCGCCGGCAGCGGCCGGCGCAGACGAATTAACAGCCCCGCTTCGCGGGGCTTTTTTTTTGGCCGTTCGAAAGGTACTCGCGTTAATCCAGGGTGACCGCCAGCCCGGTTTGCTCGGCGACGAAGGCCCAATGATCGGCATACTGTTCGACATTCTTCGACAACGATCGGCCCGCACCATGCCCACTGCGCGTCTCGATGCGGATCAACACCGGATTATCGCAGCCCTGCGCGTGCTGCAAGGCCGCCGCGTATTTGTAACTGTGCCAGGGTAATACCCGGTCGTCATTCGTATCGGCGATGACCAGCGTCGGCGGATAACACTGCCCATCACGCAGATTGTGCAGCGGCGAGTATGCATACTGCGCAGCGAATTCGTCGGCGCTCTCGCTAAGCCCATAATCCGTCGACCACTGGCGCGCGTTCGCGCTGGCCATGTGATAACGAAGCATATCGAGTACGCCGACCGCGGGGACCACTGCCGCGAACAGCTCGGGACGTTGCGTTTCGGTCGCCGCCGCGAGCAACCCGCCGTTACTGACACCCCAGATCGCAAGCTGATCGGTTCTGGACACCCCATTGTCGATCAGCCATTCAGCGACGGCGATGAAATCGTCGAATACGTTTTGCTTCTGGAGTTGCGTCCCCGCGCGGTACCACGATTCCCCGTACTCCCCGCCGCCGCGCAGATTCGCGGACACGTACACGCCCCCGGCATCCAGCCAGGCAACCCGCGCGGACGAGTAACTCGGCAAGAGCGAAATATTGAATCCGCCATAGCCATACAACACGGTCGGTTGCGGCTCGCTCAGATCGACGTCCTTGCGCCGGACGATGTAGATGGGGACCTGCGTGCCGTCCTTGCTCTCGACGAAGACCTGGCGAGTCTCGAACGCGTTCGTATCGACTGATACGCGCGGCTCGCTGACCGGCGTCACGCTGCCGCTCTCGATGTCGTAGCGATACACCGCGCGCGGCGTCGCAAAATCCGTGTATGAGAAATACGTCTCAGCGTCATCGACGCGACCACCGAATCCGCCGATCGATCCTTTTCCGGGCAGCGAAATATCGGGGCGCCGCGAACCATCCAGCTCGAACACGCGAACCTGCGCATGAGCGTCGATCAGATACTGAACGAAAATCTTGCCGCCAACCAGTGACGCGGCGCCGATCGCCGCGTCCGCCTCGGGAATGACGGTTTGCCATTCCGCACGATCCGGCCGTTCGATGTCGATCGCGACGACACGGCCGAGCGGTGCATCGAGTATCGTCTTGAAATAGAAGACGCTGCCGACGTTACCCAGAAACTCGTAACGCGCGTCCCAGGCATCGAGGAGTCGCACGGTTTCCTGCTCGGGAACACCTTCGCGCATGCGTTTGTAATAGAACGCGTTTGTCTCGTAACCATCGAACAGTTCGATAACCAGGTATTGGCCGTCGTCCGTAACCGAGCCGTAGGGATTGCGTGTCGTCGAATCCGGCACCCGGTATATCTCGATGTCCTCCGACTGCGCTGCCCCGATCGCGTGATACCAGGCGCTCACCTGCTGCTGATCGTCGTAGGCCACGCCGTCGGCCGCTAGCGGATAGCGGCTGTAGAAGAACCCGCTGCTGTCGCGACTCCAGGACACCGACGAGAACTTAATGCCCTGCAGATCGTCCTCTCGATCCCGCCGTGTGCCGACATCACGCACGCGCCACGTGCGCCAGTCCGTGCCACCCTCCGACACGCCGTACGCGAGCAGGCGCCCGTCGGGGCTCAGAAAATAGCTGCCGACCGACGCTGTTCCATCGTCTGAAAGTTCTTCCGCGTCCAAGAGCAGTTCGCCCCGTTGCGTGACGTCCGATGTCGTCCAGATACTGTCCTGCTCGTCGGTGCCGGAATTATAGGAATAGACATAGCGCCCGCCCCCTTCCTCCGGGATCGAGAACCGCTCGTAGTCGAATAACTCGGTCAGCCGGCGTTCGAAATGTGCCCGCGTCGGCAAGGCATCGAAGTATTGACGCGACAACTCGTTCTGTTCGGCAATCCAGGCCTTGGTCGTGGCCGATTCGTAATCTTCGAACCAGCGGTACGGGTCGGCGACCCGGGTCCCGTGATAGTCGTCTTCCTGCTCCGTCCGTTCGGTATCCGGGTATGACCATCCCGCGATTTCAGCCACGTCCTCCGCCTTCTCGGACTTGCTGCACGCGCCCAGCAGCGCAATCAACGTCAGCCCGCCGACACCCCATCGCACCGCTATCGTGCGCACCTCATCAGCCTCCAATGACTTCCACGCCGCCCATGTATGGCTGCAGCAATTCCGGGACGCGGATGTGTCCTTCCGCCGTCTGATAGTTTTCGATGACGCCAATCAGGGCGCGGCCGGCCGCCACGCCCGAACCGTTCAGCGTATGCACCAGCTCCGGTTTGCCCGTCTCCGGATTGCGCCATCGAGCCGCCATCCTGCGTGCCTGGAATGACTCGCAGTTACTGCACGACGAGATCTCGCGGTAACGCTTCTGGCTCGGGAGCCACACTTCGATGTCGTAGGTCTTCGTCGCACCGAAACCGATATCGCCGGAACACAGAGAGACGGTGCGATACGGCAGTTCCAGCAGTTGCAGGACCTTCTCGGCGTGCCCGACCAAGGCTTCGAGCGCGTCATACGAGTCTTGCGGACGCGTGATTTGTACCAGCTCGACCTTCTCGAACTGGTGCTGTCGGATCATGCCGCGCGTGTCCTGGCCGTGCGAACCGGCCTCCGAGCGGAAACACGGCGTGTGCGCGGCGAATTTCAGCGGCAACTGATCCGCGTCGAGGATACCTTCGCGTACGAGGTTCGTGACCGGCACTTCGGCGGTCGGAATCAGGTAGAAATCCTGCTCGCCGCTGAGGGCGAACAGGTCCTCGCCGAACTTGGGCAGTTGCCCCGTACCCTCGAGCGCGCGGGCGTTGACGATGTAGGGCGCGTAGATCTCGGTATACCCATGCTGCTCCGTATGCAGGTTCAGCATGAACTGGATGATGGCCCGGTGCAGCCGCGCCAGCTGACCCCGCATGACGACGAAGCGCGAACCGGTGACGCGCGCCGCGGCCTCGAAGTCGAGCTGGCCGAGCGCTGCGCCGAGGTCGACATGGTCGAGCGGCTCGAAATCCAGCTCGGCCGGCGTTCCCCACGTGCGCACGAGTGCGTTGTCCTCCTCGCTCGCGCCGACGGGCACGCTGTCGTGGAGCATGTTTGGCGTCGATAACTGGATATCCTGCAGTTCGGCTTGCACGCGATCGAGCTCGACCTCGGCCGCGGTGAGATCGTCGCCGAGCGTCTGCACGGCATCGAGGAGCGGCTGAATGTCCTCCCCGGCCGCCTTGGCCTTGCCGATGCCCTTCGACTTGACGTTGCGCTCGTTGCGCAGCTCTTCCACGCGCACCTGCAACGACTTGCGCTGCTCTTCCAGAACTGCATAGCCCGCGACGTCGAGCGTGTGCCCACGCCTGGCGAGATTGGCGGCGACGGCGTCGATTTCCGTCCTGAGTAACTTTGGATCTAACATTAAATAAAGCCAATAATTATTTGTTTAAACTAGTCTTTTCTTTCAACGCCGGCCCGATTCCTCGAGCGCAGATGACGCAGTTTCTCGCCGATCTGTTTCTCTAGACCCCGGTCCACGGGCTCGTAGTAGACGCGCCCGGCCATGCCGTCCGGGAAGTAGCTCTCGCCCGCAGCGAAGCCGTCCGGCTCATCATGCGCATAACGATAGTCCTTGCCGTGGCCAAGGTCTTTCATCAGACCGGTCGGCGCATTCCGCAGGTGCATCGGCACCTCTTTCGTTCCCATCCGTCGCACGTCCGCGGCGGCGTCATTATAGGCGCGGTATACGGCATTGCTCTTGGCGGCGCTGGCGAGGAATACGACTGCCTGAGCCAGTGCAAGTTCGCCTTCCGGAGTTCCGAGTCGCTCGTACACTTCCCACGCATCGAGCGCGATACGCAACGCCCGCGGATCAGCGTTACCGATATCCTCGCTGGCCATCCTGAGTACCCGACGCGCAATGTAATGCGGGTCGCAGCCACCGTCCAGCATCCGCGCGAACCAGTACAGCGCGGCGTCCGGATCGGAGCCGCGCACAGATTTGTGAAGCGCGGAAATCTGGTCGTAGAACAGGTCACCGCCCCGGTCGAAGCGCCGCAGACTCCCCGCCGTCACCTCATCGACGATCTCCTGATCGAGTTGCGGCGAGGCGCCGTCCGTGGCATTCGACTCGGCGATGCCGATCGCCAGCTCGAGCAGGTTCAGCGAGCGCCGCGCATCGCCGTCCGCCGCACCTGCGATCTGGCCCAGCAGATCGTCGGTTGCGACAATGCTTCGTGACCCCGACGCGTCACCGTATCCTCGATCGGGGTCCGCCAGTGCACGCCGCAGTATT